>JBMYPE010000286.1:0-3056 GCA_049600015.1 Kangiellaceae bacterium | reverse complement strand
GTACTCACTAACCATTTATTTGCTGTAATTTCACTATCCTTAGCGAATTTTCTTCCTAATTTATCGTCCACATTAATGACCGCGTTACTTAAGTTTTTTCTTAAAAATAACTTCCGTTTCGCTTCACCGTAATTTTTCATATCACCATGATAATCAAGGTGATCTCGAGTTAAATTAGTGAAAACAGCAGTATTTAATTTTACTGCTTTTGCACGAAATTGGTGTATGCCGTGAGAAGAAATTTCCATAGAAGCAAACTGAGCACCGACTTCAACCGCACTGGATAAAGTTTCTTGAATTTTTATTGCATCAGCTGTTGTATTATTTTGAATGGTTAAGTTATCACTAGAACCAACACCTAAAGTTCCCATTAAGAAACATTCAAACTGCATGTTTTGCAACGTCTTCGCTATAAGGTAACTACAACTTGTTTTACCATTGGTTCCGGTAACCCCTATAATTTTGAGTTCATTTGAAGGTTCTAAATAGTAGTTAGATGCGATTGCACTAACTTGTTCTCTCAGGTTTTTTATCCAAACAAATTTATTGGTGAGATGCTCCTTAAACATCAACTTAAATTCATCGCTATTTTCATCTTCCGCAATTATGTAATTTGCACCATTTTTCATAGCCATAGGAATGTAAGCACGGCCATCATTTTGAAAACCATCAACCTTTATACCTTGAAGCGCTATAAATGTATCACCAGCGGAAATATTCCTACTGTCTAGGCAAAGGCGACCAACCAACTCACTCCTTTGATCGGTCGCTACCTGCACGCCGGAAATTCCCGTTAGCAATTTATCTAACGATATTTTGTGATCGTCATTATTTTGATGGGCATAACTATGATTACTCATTTGATACCACCTTGAGCGTTTTCTCTTTTATATTTTTTTGTGTAGCTGCAACATGAGTTATTTTTTTATCTGGTCTAACATTTAGTATTCTTAAAGCATCGCTCGCAACTTTTGCAAAAACCGGAGCAGCCACTTGACCACCGTAATAATTTTCACTTCTAGGTTCGTCAACAAATATCACCATCGCTATTTTTGGATTGGACACAGGAGCCACTCCCGCAAAGAAAACACTATACTCATCACCATAGCTTCCTGCCTTCGCTTTTCTAGCAGTGCCAGTTTTTCCCGCTATTCGATACCCCTCAACTTGAGCTTGCTTTCCTGTTCCGCCTTCATCTACAACAGTTTCCATCATCGCCATCACTTGACTAGCTACCTTCTCAGAAATAGCGCGTTCACCATGACTTATTTCGTCAATTTTAATTAACGACAACGGTCTCTTAATTCCGCCAGACCCTAACACCGCGTAGGCGTTTGCTAACTGAACCGGCGTTACCGAAAAGCCATACCCATAAGATAAGATGGCTTTTTCCATGTCGCTCCAATTCCTTCGAATATCAAATTTTCCAGAGCTTTCGCCCGGAAATCCACTTGCTGTATCCACACCAAAACCAACATTATAAAAAGACTTTAAAAACTGCTGATCATTCATTTGAAGCGCTAGTTTGGTGACACCTACATTGCTGGATTTTTGTAAAATGCCTGCGACATCTAAAGTTGCATAATTTTTACCGTCTGAAATCCATTTGGGACCAACTTTGATTCTTCCCGGTGATGTATTAATTTTGGTTTCCGGCGTTACTATGTTTGCTTCTAATGCGCTAGCCACAGTGAAGGGTTTTGCTGTTGAGCCCGGTTCAAAGTTATCTGTAAAAGCACGGTTTCTTGTCAACTCCGGTATCCTCAGATCAAACCTATTTGGGTTATATGAAGGTTGACTGACCAATGATAATATTTCACCGCTTTCAACATCAATCATAACTAATGCGCCAGCCTTAGCCTTATGTTTTAATACTGCCGTTTTCATAGCCTTATAAGCGATGGCTTGAATTCTAGAATCAATACTTAAATATAAATTTTCACCTGCCTCAGCCTGCTTGAGCGTTTTCCTTTGTTCAATTACTTGTCGACCTAAATCCATTCTGACTTGTTGTTCCCCCGACTGGCCAGTTAACCAATCATTGTAGGACATTTCTAATCCTTCTTGGCCTTCATCATCAACATTGGTAAAACCAACCAAATGAGCAGAAATTTCAGCGGATGGATAATATCGCCGAGATTCGTTTTTTAAACGCACTCCTGGCAAATTTAATTTTGCCACTAAATTAGCTGTTTGGGGATCTAAGTGCCTAGCAATCCATGCAAACTTACGATTACTTCTTTCATGAATCCACTGCTTAAATTTTTCTGGTTTCTTTTTTGCGATAACTGCTAATTGATTCCATTGCTTTTCTGCGAGCAATGGAGATTCTTTTAACGCCACGGTGATATCCATCCAAACAGATTTAACAGGAACACTACTCGCTAATTCAACGCCATTTCTATCATAAATATTTCCACGAAATGTATTAGTGTCCATAGTTCTTAAACTGCGAGAGTCAGCTTGTTTCACTAATCGTGCGGAATCATCAACTTGCAAATAAACGGCTCTAGCCATGAGAGCAACAAACGCACACATCAAAACGCCGCATAAAAGATAAAATCTTATGCTGCATAAAGGAATACTATTTGTTTTTCTATTTTGACTCATAAATTGATAATTTTTTCATTGTTTGAATTGACTTTAATCATATTCAATTCATTTTTTGCTAGTTGAAAAACTCTGTCACTTTCTGACAATGCGGTCATCTCCAAGTTTAAGGACTGCCATTCAATCTGCAGTTGCTGATTTTGCTCTTTTAGCAACTGCAATTTTGCAATAGCTCTTCTTTCGCTATGAGTATTCTTCACTTTTTGCATCGCAGATAACACAGCAACTACAACCAACAAAGTCAAAAACCAACGCTTGATAAACACATCAACAACTACTGCACCTAATAAAGAAGGTGGATTCTTCGACGATTTTGTTCCTTTTTGATTGTTATCTTTCTTCATAAATTTATTCTTAGCTAAATCACTTTCTTTCGGCAATTCTAAGTACAGCACTTCTTGAACGGGGATTAATTTTCACCTCCTCCGTGCTAGCCTTAATTGCTT
>JBMYPE010000285.1:0-3074 GCA_049600015.1 Kangiellaceae bacterium | reverse complement strand
TGTTTCATTGATTAGAATCTCCCTTTACAATCCACACAATTTTTCAGAAGCCTCGTCTAATGTTTTTTCATATTTAGCAAAACAAAGTCGAATTACTTTATCATTATAACCATCTGGATAAAAAGGGCTTAATGGAACCGCTGCCACCCCAACCTCTTCCGCAAGCCAATAACAAAAATCTTTGTCCTTCATATCGGAGATGTCGCTATAATCTGCGAGTAAAAAATAAGTACCTTTTGCGGGTAAGATTTTGAATTTTGAATCTTCTAGTGCGTTGACTAAGTAATCTCTTTTTTGTTGATAGAAAGCGCTGAGTTCATTTATATGTTGAGGATGTTGTCTAAGCATTTCTATTAAGCCGTATTGATTCGGCGTGGATGTGGTAAAGGTGACAAACTGATGTAATTTTCTAAACTCCTTGGTGAATTCTTTTGGCGCTACACAGTATCCCATTTTCCAACCGGTACAATGAAATGTTTTTCCGAAACTTGAAACAATAAAAGCACGCTCGAACAGTTTGGGATATCGTAAAACACTTTCATGTTGTTCGTTATCAAAAGTAATAAAATCATACACTTCATCGCTAATCAAAAATAATTCATGTTTTAAAACTATCTTTTCTAGTGCCAACATATCGGCACGATTTAAGAGCGTACCGGTCGGGTTGTGAGGACTATTAATAACAATCGCTTTAGTTTTGGAATTGATATTTTTTTCGACTAATTGCCAATCGACTTTATACTCTGGAGCATCTAGTCCAATATGAACGCATTTTCCGCCCGCTAATTCCACTACTGGCTCATATGCATCATACGCAGGGTCAAAAATAATCACCTCATCGCCCTCAGAAACAACTAACTGCAAAGCAACAAAAAGAGCTTCAGTTGCGCCAGATGTGATAGTGACATTCTCTGAGCCAACAATTACTTTATTGTATTGAGTTTTCACAAGACTCGCTATTTCATCAAGCAATTCAGGGAGTCCCGCAGATGGAGGGTATTGGTTTTTTCCTAAGCTAATAGCATCTACTACAGCTTGCTTCAAAAACTCAGGTGTTTCAAACTCTGGAAAACCTTGAGAAAGATTAATCGCGTTGGTTTTTTTTGCTAGCAAGGTCATTTCTGTAAAAATACTGGTGCCAACATTTTCAAGTTTGTTATTTAACATTTAGCTCTCTCACTAAAATTATTGCTTCTAGGTTCCTTCTGTCAGATGTATTCGATTGGTTCAAAATATTCTAACTATGCAACCAAACTTCCTCAGCCCACGACCATATTCCTTCCCAATGTTCATCACTAAATTCACCATCATGCCAAAACGAAATCTCACCACTTTCATTGACACAATAAAATGCACCACCTTTTTGGCAGATAGGCATGTATTCCCGTGGTAGCCCCATTTCCCAGGCATTAGCGGTGACTTCAGGTAAATGAGTGTGAGAACCAGAGTCAGCAACCGTGACAGGCTCCAAGCTTCCGATCAACAAATCGCTAACTTCTAACAAAAACTGCTTAACGTCCTGAGGAATAGGTAAAAGAATTTCCTCTTCAACCAAAACCAAATCATCTTCACTCGGCAATTCTAAACCAAAAGATGAAGGATTAGAGGACTCTCTCAGCTCGTCTATAATATCCTGAATCGCATTCATAAAATGATCTTACTCTTATACTAATAACTAACATTTATAAAACAATCAATTGAATCAGTATCAATTAACTTCAACTACTTCTTGATCTTCGCTGATTAATTGAAAGGGAAACCACCCTAATAATTTTTCGATTAGTTCATCTAAACCAATTTTACTGGTGGCTGAAAAAGCTTGAATGGTAATCTTTTCACTTATTCTATCTAAACGTTTTTTTGCGCTCACAATCGCGGCTTTTCTTGCACCACTTTTAAGTTTGTCCGCTTTGCTTAGGACGACATGTATTGGAATATCGGCGGAAACAGCCCATTGAACCATTTGCTTATCTGTTTCTTTAAGAGGGTGCCTTATATCCATAAATACAACCAGTGCTTTTAAACATTTGCGCTCTTGTAAATAACGGCTGAGAGTTTTTTGCCATTCCGCCTTTTGATCTTTTGATACTTTTGCAAATCCATAACCAGGCAAGTCGGTTAATCGATTAGCTTCGTCAATCATAAATAAATTGATTAGCTGAGTTCGACCCGGCGTTTTGCTAGTTTTAGCAAGGCTTTTTTGATCAGTAATGGCATTAAGCGCTGTAGACTTACCAGCATTAGAACGACCAGCTAAAGCTACCTCAATTCCCTCATCCGGTGGAAGTTGAGCAAGCTTTGCAGCCCCCATTAAGTAGCGCGCCACTCTGAACGGGTTTGTATTGGCTGATTTTGCAGTATTCTTTGTCATTTTTGTTGCACTTCTTAGCGATTAAAAACCACATATTTTGATTTAAGCGATATCACTAAAATCTATATAAAAGTTAGTTTTAAAGCACATGATTAAAACCAACAAGGTTGGATCTTTTGCAATTGTTTGCCTATAATTCACCCGTAACTCAATCGGCGCCTTAATAAGAACAACAAGTGAACACAGCTCCTTGTTTGAACGCTTTTTAAACTGGGTCGTTAAGTATAATTAATTCAATGGTTTTATAGCAAGTCGTAAAACCAATAAAAGACTCTTAAATAATCATTTAAAAGTACTTAAAAGGATAAAAAATGAATAAAATCATAAGTTTAGCTATAGTCATTTTGTTTTCAAACTCTGTTTTGGCGGGTGATATAGCTAAGGGAAAAGCAAAAAGCGCTGTGTGCGCCGCTTGTCACGCGGCTGACGGAAATAGCCAAATTGCAATTAATCCTAAGTTAGCCGGCCAAAGTGCGAAATATATTGCTAAACAATTACATGACTTTAAATCCGGTAAAAGAACTGACCCAACAATGGCACCCATGGCCGCTTTATTAAATGATGAAGATATTGAAAACGTCTCTGCTTATTACGCATCTCAAAAAGTTCAGCATATGGCGGTTGAAGATAAATATATAGCGCCAGCTCAAAAACTATATCGTGGTGGAGATTCTGATAGAGATATTCCCGCTTGTATTGCCTG
>JBMYPE010000284.1:0-3088 GCA_049600015.1 Kangiellaceae bacterium | reverse complement strand
AAAGAAGCGCTCTCGATCAATTCGATTTCGCAAGATCAGGCAACTGAGAGTACAAGTACAAAAAATCCTATAAAAACTAATAACGCGGCGGAAAAAAGCTGGGTCCTATTAGAAGATCCATCCATGCAGCCAGGGGGATGTATTATCAAAACATCAAATTCAAAAATAGATGCCTCAATCAATCAGCAAATTGCAATCTTATTCAGCCAGATGATTGACGAACAAAGAACTGCCGAGATTCGTGAACCAGATTCAGCTGCAAATACTAATGAAGAATAGTGAAAAAGCTATTTGCAGTAAAACTCTATGAAATTAGATATTGAAATTGGTCGGAGTAAAATAAATTGAAAACTGATGAACAATTTGCAAAATTTATTTCTCAGTTCAAATCACCTGTTCAAAATTCAAATTCCATCCAGGTGGAAGGGCGATTAACTCGAATGGTCGGTATGACGCTTGAAGCGGTTGGGTGTAAGGTAAATATTGGTGAGCGTTGTTTGGTAGAGTCTAGTTTAGGCGGCCATGAAGAAGCGGAAGTAGTGGGTTTTGCTGAAGACAAAATATTTTTAATGCCCATCGGTCGCATACAAGGATTAGGTCCAGGAGCAAGAGTTATTCCCCGTGGCAGAAGTGCTGAATTTCCTGTCGGTGAAGCGTTATTAGGTCGAGTTATTGATGGCGAAGGAAATCCGCTTGATGGTAAAGGAGAGCTGCATTGCTCTCAAAAACGACCACTCATGTCTGAGCCAATTAATCCACTCAATCGAAAACCGGTAAGTGAAGCACTAGATGTGGGCGTAAGAGCGATCAACTCTGTATTAACCGTTGGGCGGGGTCAAAGAATGGGACTCATGGCGGGCAGTGGCGTTGGAAAAAGTGTTTTGTTGGGTATGATGACCAAATTTACTGAAGCCGAGATTATCGTGGTTGGTTTAATTGGGGAAAGAGGTAGAGAGGTTAAAGAATTCATTGAACAAATCCTTGGCTCGGATGGATTAAAAAGAGCGGTTGTGGTGGCTGTACCGGCGGATAACTCACCCTTAATGCGCATACAAGGCGCAATGTCTGCTACCACCATAGCGGAATATTTTAGAGATCAAGGGAAAAATGTTCTTTTATTAATGGATTCTTTAACTCGGTTTTGTCAAGCACAAAGAGAAGTCGCTCTTGCCATTGGAGAACCACCAGCGACAAAAGGTTACCCGCCTTCGGTATTTGCATTGCTCCCTCAACTAGTGGAAAGAGCTGGAAACGGTGATACAGGCGGCGGCTCAATTACTGCGTTTTATACAGTTTTAGCTGAAGGTGATGATCAACAAGATCCTATTGTCGATGCAGCACGCGCTATATTGGATGGTCACTTAGTTTTAAGTAGAGAGTTAGCGGACTCTGGTCATTATCCTGCAATTGATATAGAAGGTTCTGTGAGTCGAGTCATGACTCAAATAACCTCTAGCTCTCACCAAAGTGCGATTCACCATTTAAAGAATATTTATTCGCACTTTCAACAAAATAAAGATCTTATTACCGTAGGCGCTTATCAAAAGGGTAGTGACCCTCATTTAGACGAAGCCATTGCATTTATGCCACATATTAAAGCGTTTTTAGCGCAGGGGATTAATGAATCAGTTGACATGGCTGAAAGCATTGAAAAATTGGAGGAAATGATGACGCAAACTAGCTAAATCTGTACTAATCTTATTAGAAAGACGCACAGACAAAGCAAAATCATTGAAGACGTTATGCCAAACTCGGCCATGAAGGATTAGGAATTACCAATGAATGCATCAAAAAGACTTCAACCAATTAAAAATCTAGCGGATAAAACTGAAAAAAATGCCGCAATAGACCTGAGTGAATCAATTAAATACAAACAAGAGCAAATCGAAAAACTAAGCCAATTGATCAGCTATCGAGATGAATATTTAGTCAAAATTAGCGAACAATCCCGCAAAGGCGTTTCGAGCAGTCAGTTACAGCAATTTCATCGATTTTTAAACAAACTCAATATCGCAATCAACCAACAAAGAGAATCTGTCGAAATCAGCGAGAACAATGTCGGCGCAAAAACGGATCATTGGCAAGCTAAAAACAGCAGAGCTCAAGCGATTGGAAAAGTGATGAGCGGTATGCAAACGAAAGAAAAATTAGTGAAAGAACGAAAAGAAGCTAATCAAGCAGATGAAATCTCTACTCAGGCCTACGTGAGACGCACCAAAATAGCGAGTTAATGTTTTTTTTAAATTGGTCAATTATGTCTCCAACCTTAAATTTTTCTGCTATACCTTAATGTGAGACAAAAATACGAGAAAAACTTGTTAACTATGGGTTAGCTTTATAAGGGTTTAAATTAATGGCTAATAAAACAACAGTTAGTTTAGGTAGCGCTTTAGATATTGTGCATGTGGGCAGTTTAAAACCTAGATTGTTAGCGGCGCTGGAAAAGAAACCTCATGTCGTATTGATTGCTGACAAAGTCGAACGATCAGACACTGCCGGAATACAGTTAATCTATTCTTTTATAAATTATGCAAAAGATAAAGATGTCGCTGTGTCATGGCAAAAACCAAGCGTGAATTTATTAAATACAATAGAAAAATTAGGAATGACCAATCATTTAAAGTTAGCTTAAAAGGGTTAATTTTATAGGATAGAAAAATTAGAAAAAGATAAATTATTTCACATGTAGTAAGACTAAAAATTTTGATTTAGTGGAGAAAATAAATGACTAGAATACTGGCAGTTGATGATTCTGCATCGATGCGTCAAATGGTGACCTTTACACTTAAAACAGCTGGGTTTGATGTGGTAGACGCTGAAGATGGCGTAAAAGCTTTAGCGTTAGCTAAGAGTTCAAAATTTGATGTGGTAGTAACTGACGTCAACATGCCCAATATGGATGGCATTACGCTTTGTGGTGAATTAAGAAAACTACCTAACTTTAAATTTACGCCTATATTAATGCTCACCACAGAATCAGCTGGTGATAAAAAGCAAGCTGGTAGAGCAGCAGGTGCAACCGGTTGGATTGTTAAACCCTTTAATCCAGAACAATTACTAGCCACGGTGAAGAAAGTTATTGGATAGC
>JBMYPE010000283.1:0-3129 GCA_049600015.1 Kangiellaceae bacterium | reverse complement strand
TTTGCAAATACTATTTGAAAACGAGGAATAGGTGTTAATAACAATGTTTCTAACGTTCCTCTTTCTTTCTCTCCAACGCCTAAATCTATAGCTGGATACATGGCACCCGATAAGCCTAACAAAATTAGTATATAAGGGAGAAAACCGCCAATTTTTTCACCAATTGATTCTCTTTTATCGGCGGTTGATGTCTTATTTAACTTAATTGGCTCTATTAAACCGTCGCCTTGTTCTTGTGATAATCCAAGCGCGGCCATCCGACTCTTTGCTAAATCTTCTTCTAAAGTCTCCAATGAAGTTTCGACTCGTCTGAATATAATTCGACTGGTTGTTGAAGAGTCGTTATAAAGAATTTCAATTTCAGCAGTCAATCCATTGGTTAATCTACTTTCTGTTTCCTCTGGCACAATAATCGCGAACCGAATTAGTCCACTTTTGATCGCTTGCTCTGGGCTAGTCCGCTCATCCAAAGTTTTTAAAATTAAAGATTCATTGTCTTTCAGAGCTTGATCCAACTCTGGATAATAGGCCTCTCCAACAATGGCATAGTCAAGATTTTCATCCACTGCTTTTTTGGCAATTTTTGCACTTAGTGCGCCAAAGCCAATCATAATCACAGGCATGATTAATGTTGGCAGCAATATTGTAAATATAAGGGTTTTTTTATCTCTTGTTAGTTCGAGTAACTCCTTGAAATAAACTTTCAACATTTTAAGCTACCTCCGCATTTTCGATGTTTTGTGGGTTGACTAAATTTACAAATACGTCATAAAGGTTGCCACTAGAAGCTAGTCCTTTAAACTCATCCAAAGTACCAGAAAATTTAGTTTCCCCTTCATCTATCATCACAACACTATCACACAATCTTTCTACTTCATGTAAATGATGAGTCGAAAATATAACGGGCACTTCGCTATCTTTGTAGGATTCTATAAAATCTAAAATGGTTTTAGCTGAAATTACATCTAAACCGGTGGTTGGTTCATCAAGAACAATGACTTCTGGATTATGAATTACCGTTCTAGCTATATTTGCTCGTTGCTTCATACCGGTTGAAAGTGAATCTGCTTTTTTATCGGCAAATGAGTGGATATTGAGTAAACTAAATATTTTGTCACACTGCTCCTCTAAGTGCTGTTTAGACATACCGTGTAGTTTTCCAAAGTATTCCACATTTTCTCGAACAGTCAACCGGTGGTACAAACTGGTACTTCCAGAAAGAAAACCTATTCTTTTACGCATTATAATTGGGTCAGCAATAACATCTTGGTCATTAATGATTATTTGTCCACTAGTTGGTTGTAATGCAGTTGAAAGCATTCTTAAACTGGTGGTTTTGCCTGCGCCATTGGGACCTAAAAGCCTTTCCCTTTGTCGCAGCTAAAACTGACATCTTTTACTGCGTTAAACCAATGACCTTCTTCTCTAGGATCTAGGCTATTAGGATCTTTCTTTCTGTTTTCTTTTAATGTTTTATTGTCCAAACGAAAGCGTTTTTTCAAGTTATTGACGGCTATCATGTTCTTCTCCTTTCCTTTATACAGATTGGTAAACCCGCTTTGGAATATCTTTTGACGTTATTCGTTACGCACTTTATTACAGTTAATTAAAACACACAATATAATCTCACCATTCTCAGAGTGTACCGTAACGAATTTAGGTAAGAAAATATTTCATTAATCGATTAAAACTGTAAATAAATCATTTTTATAATAAAATGTTAAACTGAAAATTAGATCACTATAAAGGATATAGCATGTCAGAACAAAATGAACAAAATGGCTCCAACGACGAAAATAAAGTAAACAATAGCAATACTTCTCTTGATTCCACAACTCCGTCAATCGCGAGTAATTTCGCTATTCTTAGCAATATTTTTACTTCACCCGTTGAGGGAATGCAACAAATACAGCATAGATATAACGTCTTGTTTCCATTGCTCACTTTAATTATCGCAACAGTTGTAGTGTTTACTTACTATTATGCAGCTGTTGATTACCAATGGTATATCGATCATATGGTGGAAATATCTGCTGGCGAGCTCAGCAAATCTGAACAAGATCAAACTCGCGCTGCCTTTGAGATGATGAGTCAATCAACTATGGGGTCAATTACAACGGTCACCGCAGCTATTGGAATCGTTATTTTCATGATCATCCAAGCGGTTTATTTTGTGATTGTATCCAACATTACAAATGATGGTTTTCAATTTAAGCAGTGGCTGTCTTTTGTTGCGTGGAGTTCACAACCTGCATTGCTAGTATACGTCGCTATGTTGGCCTATATTTTCTTTTCGTCAAACGGGCAAATTGCTTTTGAGACACTTAATCCAATCAGTTTAAATGATCTTTTCTTCAACTACGATGCCACTCAAGGAGTTGGCAAAATGCTAGCGTCACTCGATTTAACTAAATTTTGGTCTATGTATATCATGATTATTGGATATCAAAAATGGACAAATAAATCGATGGCGAACTCTGCTAGCATCGTTCTTATTCCCTTTGTTGCGATTTATTCCATTTGGGCGATGCTTTTATAAATCACTTAACACATGTTTATAACAATCGAATTGGTTCGAATATGTTTTTCGAGCCAATATTTCTAGCATAACTTTAGGCTATTTCATGAAAAAACCCGTCATTTTAACTTTATTGATTTTAGCTGTAATTGCAATCCCAGTGGCTAAACACTATTTCTCTGCTGATTCTCAGAAAGAAGTCACTATTCAAAGTATTTCTAAACACAAAATCAAGGCCTCGATACTTGCTTCTGGTCAACTAAAGCATGAACAGGAAGTTAAGTTATCTGCAGAAGTAATAGGTAAAGTAACTGGCCTATTTGTTGAAGAAGGAAATTATGTAACGAAAGGACAGATGGTTTTACAAATAGATGATGAGTCTTATTTGGCTGCTGTTGAGCAGCAACAAGCCGTTGTAAACCAACAAACCGTTGCAATAGAAAGACAAAAACTCGTTGTCATTAACCTTGAGAAACAGTTGCAACGTAGTCGAGAGCTATTTAATAAAGGCTTACTTGATCACGATGCTTATGAAGCAGCGGTTCATAGGCACCGCTTAGCACAAGTGGATAAAGACAGCTCCTATGAACAGTTGAAACAGGTTAAAGCAT
>JBMYPE010000282.1:0-3139 GCA_049600015.1 Kangiellaceae bacterium | reverse complement strand
TCGCCCCTGCATCTCTTTCTTCAATAGGTGCAGAGAACAACTCTTTTCCAAACCCTGTTTCCGTAGAGTAGTTAATTAAACCTTTCATATAGTAGGCATAGTCCAGATCTTTATGCCTTGGATTTTGTCTAATAAATCGATCCGCTGATGCAATACCAGATGCAAAGTCATTCAGTTTATAATAAGAAAAGATTAGATTTAACTGCGCTTGATGTGAATAAGCGCCAAAAGGATACAGTCCATCTAGGCGTTCTAGGTATTCAACCGCACTTCTAAAATTACCCGAATGCATTGAATATTGAGCTTTTTCATATAGCTTAAAAGCGTTATTGATTTTTATCGCTTCGGACGAACGACTGTTGTCATCAGAACAGGCTGCAATAAAAAATGTAATAAATACCAAAAGGCTAATCTTTTTAATCATTCTCATAGAAACTCAAAGCGGTTAAAATACTACCCATATCAACGATTTTAACTCAATAAAGAGGTTAAATTCGATATTAAGCGCCAATAGTGCTTAATATGGGGAAGGTTATTAGTCTAAAACGGCGGATATTCTACCTCAGGCAGTCAATCGCCGCTAGACTAACCAACAAATAAGGCTCGCAAAGTGACAAAAAGTTCCCAAAACATTGATATCGATTTAAATGAAAACTCTGTGATATCAACAGAGATGAATCTTAATGATGAAACTCTGGATGAAGAAAGCTATGAATTAGACGAATCGCACTATGGTGAGCGACTAGACATTGCATTAGTGAATTTTTATCCGGACTTATCGCGATCTCGTATTCAATCATGGATAAAAGCGGGACAAGTAAAAATAAATGGTGAAGTGATTAAAAAACCGAAACATAAGCTAATCGGGCAAGAGTTGATATCTGTGATTCCAAAAAATGAACCTCAAGGTGAATGGACCGCAGAGGATATTGATTTTACTGTTCATTATGAAGATGACCACATTATCATTGTTAATAAAAGAGCAGGGCTAGTCGTTCATCCTGCACCTGGACATCGTCAAGATACTCTAGTGAATGGTTTATTATTTAGATACCCAGAACTAAAAAAATTGCCAAGAGCGGGGATTGTTCATCGATTGGATAAAGACACTACCGGCTTACTCGTAGTGGCTAAAACACCGGAAGCTCATTTCAATCTTGTGGAGCAATTGCAAAACAGAGCATTTAAGCGAGAATACGTAGCACTGGTTCACCATACTTTAGTTGCTGGGGATACGATTGATTTACCCATCGGCAGACACCCACAACAACGAAAAAAAATGGCAGTTATAGAAGATGACAGAGTAGATGAGTATGGTGATCCAATTTCGAACAGCTCGCGTAGTAAGGAAGCAATCACTCATTATCGTATTGCACAAAAATTTGAAAATTTCACCTTGTTGAGAGTGCAATTAGAAACCGGACGCACTCACCAAATTAGAGTGCATTTTTCTCATATTCATCATCCATTAGTGGGTGACCCGCTGTATTTGCCCAGAAACTTAAGGCCCCGAAATATGTCACCGGAATTAGAGCGCTTATTTGATAATTTTAAACGGCAAGCCTTGCATGCAGAAACTTTAGGGCTGGTTCACCCTAAAACTGGCGAATTTATGAGTTGGCAAGTTGATATACCGATCGATTTTGAACAATTAATACAACAATTAATTTTAGAGTAATTATTCGAAATGGAAACCGAACAACAATATTTTGAATTAAGCTCCAATAACGATTACATCATTCCAGACTGGCCAGCGCCTAGTTGGATTAAATCGGTTGTGACGACTCGTAAAAGAGATAAAGCGGTTTGTTGTGAAAATGCATTTGATGCTTTCAACATAGCCGATCACGTAAACGATGATTCCAAAAAAGTCGCAGCAAATAGAATTCAATTAAATAGAGATCTTGGCTTAACCAAGCCACTTCATTGGATGCAACAAGTTCACGGCACCCAGTCGGTTGAACTGTTAGAGCATAAAAACAATAATCCTGAAAATCACCTGATTATTGCAGATGCAAGCTATACTCAACAATCTAATTTACCCTGTGTAGTAATGACGGCGGATTGTCTACCCGTTTTGTTAACCAATAAAACGGGTACTTGGATTTCTGCTATTCATGCGGGCTGGCGAGGTTTGTGTGACGGTATCATTGAATCCACTGTGAAACACTACAATGGAGAAAATAGTGATCTCATCTCATGGTTAGGACCTGCGATAAGTAAAAAACATTTTGAAGTCGGGAAAGAAGTGAAAGATGAATTTGTTAATAAAAATGCAGCCTACGCTAAAGCATTTGAAAGTCATACTAAAGATAAATATATGGCTGATCTCTATTTTATTGCTCGACACAAAATAACCAGTTTAGAAATAGAAACTTATGGCGGTGAATTTTGCACTTACTCAGACTCTGAGAAGTTTTACTCTTACCGGCGAGAAAAAGATACAGGACGAATGGCAAGCTTAATTTGGATAGATAACAAGGCCTAGCCTAAAAATCAAAAAGAATAGAAAAGGTTAATATATAGAATGGAAAAAACGACAATAATAATTCTGGTGATCTTATTAATACTCATCACCAATTTTATTATCCTAGCAGTTTATATCGGCAAACAATATAACAACACGGATTGGGGAAAACCTCTCACCAACATATTAGATGGGTTATTTAGATTTTACTGCCAGAGATATCATCGACAGTGGGATTATCAATTGAATATTCCTAACGATAAAAAAGTAGTCATAGCCTCTAATCACATTTCTTCACTCGATCCCTTTTTACTTATTGCAGCAGCAAATCGACCGTTACGTTTTATGATTGCAAAAGAAGAGTACAATAAACCAGTATTAAATCGAATATTTAAGGCCGCAGGATGTATTCCAGTTGATAGAGGTGGGCGAGTGGATGGCGCTTTTAAAAGCGCGATGAGAGCCATTAATAAAGGAGAGATAGTTACCATATTTCCTCAGGGTGGTATCCACTCCATAGAAACACCGAGAAAAATAATCAAACCCGGAATTATGCGTTTAAGTCAATTGACCAACAGTTATATTTTGCCAGTTAGAATTACTGGCGTAAAAGCGCCGGGTTCAATGGTTAGGTGTTTAATTTACCGAGGAGATGTCAATTTTGAAGTCCAT
>JBMYPE010000281.1:0-3153 GCA_049600015.1 Kangiellaceae bacterium | reverse complement strand
ACTTGCACATAATCGCTTTGGGTTAGCTTATCTCTAGGTGACAGATAAGCTCTGATAGAGTTGGGGTTAGGATCTTTGGCATCAAAAGCGATATAAAGATATTCACTATCTTCAAATAAGTAGGCTTGAGTATCCACCTTGGCATTTTGGTTTTCTGCTGGTTCTATTTCATAGCTGAGTGGGACTTTAATCGCATTTTTCCAAATTTGCTCATCTAGTACTCCATCGATCTCTATAGATTGTTGGCTTGCTATCAAAACGGATAGATTTGGAATTTTATTCTCAGCTGAAAATAGACAATTAGAGAAATAAATTAAACTGAGTATAAAGTGGTATTTTATTATTTGAGGAAAAAATCCATTTGTTTTCAACAATATGTACAACTTAAAACATGCCTGTCTTGTTATTTTTTATATTGCGATCAACAATATCAAAAAGAAAACATAATTCCTATAGTCTCCATACAAAAACCAAAGGCCACTCTAATCTCTTTTAAAAAATACCTCAAATAGAGATTGAAATTGGTACTAGCAGCCCCTTTTTGACACAAATTCTAAACCGCCAGTTATCGCTGCAACTTGCGCCAAGATACATTCTTCATCATCGACCTTCTCACTGTCAGGATAAACCTCGGTAGTAGTGACATAATCTGCATTTGTCATTCCAGCACATAAGCCTAATTTTTTAGTTGGATAGTTGATAACGCCCTGCTGCTGGATTAATTCTCCAATGATTCTACCCGAACTATCGGCCGGCGCTATGTGCGTCACTTGTTTTACACTTTCAATAATTGCCTCTTGAAAATCAGCTACAGGCTTATCGCTATCTCCTACTGTGTAAAACCCATCAGGTATATTCCAATTGTCTTGAGTCACACCATCTCTCGACGCAAGTGCAGGTCTAAAAATGGTGTTATCAGTATCGGTTGTTTCATGTAAATCGATATGAACATAAATCGACTGAATTTCGTTTGCCATCGCTTTCAACAAAAAGGAAGCCTCTTCACTAGAGCTTTCAGAGTGAAATGAACGATTAGGATCAACCGCGTTAGGATTCCATCGATTGATAGTTTCGTAACCCCAGGGGCTAATGCAAGGCGCTACAATAAAATTAAAATATTGAGTGTACTGATGAATTTCATCCTGTAAAAATCGAATAGCGCCTTGGACGCCACTGGTTTCATAGCCATGCACCCCACCAGTCACTAAAACCGATTTCTTGTTAACATCCCACTCTTTAGTCTTTATTAAAAATAATGGATATCGCTCGGGGTTTATCGGTAATCTAGCATACTGAATAACCTCCAAAGACGAATTCAAATTGTTAATCTTATCGATGACCTCCTCTTGATAGGATCGACGAATAACTTGCTGTGAATACCATTTCATTTGTTCCGCTTGTCCCCAAGGCGATTTAAATTCTGCTGAGATAAATGGTGTGCTCATAATTTGTACCTAGCTAATTGGCGATTGCGGAACTAACCCTAAAAACTGCTAATTTCTATCGACTAAAAAGAATGATATTATGCAAGACAAATAAATCTAATCACCATAATTTGACTATTGATGAATAAAAACCTTATTTTCTTGGCCTTAGCAATTTTTGTCGTATTACTGTTTAGTTTAACAGGGTTAGGCAATGACTTTATTATGCTATTTAAAAATGATCAAGGTAAAACTAACTGGCAGTATGTCGCCAATTGGTCGAGTGGTATTTTAATCATTCTTCTTTCGATCACTGCGGTTATTTTATTTTTCTCTCGTATGGAAAAATTGAAGACCAATCAAGAACTGGAAGCGATAAAACTCAATTTAGAAAATCGAGTGATTGAAAGAACACAGCAATTAAACGATTCGGAACATTACTTAAAAAGCATTCTTGAATCTATGCCGTCAATGCTTGTGGGTTTAGACTCCAAAGGAATCATTACTCAGTGGAACAAAAAAGCAGAAAAATACACTGGTGTAAAAATGGAAGATGCGCTGGGTAAAGATCTGTGGGACGCTTATCCAATAATTACCATCAGTCGAGACCAAGTTGATCAGGCATTAATTAAACAAAACCCTACGACCATTAGACAAAGCCAAAGAGGTTTGTTTCACTTTGACATCACGATTTATCCATTGACTGCTAACAACTCGAATGATTCTCCAATGAATCGAGGTGTTGTACTACTTTTAGATGATGTGTCGCAGCAAGTTAAATCTGAGAACCAACTGATTCAAAGAGATAAAATGTCTTCCATGGGTGAGTTAGCCTCATCAATGGCTCACGACATGAGTGTACCTTTGCAAGGTATGATAAATGATATCAAACAGATCCAAGAACGAATGCAGGTGATATCTGACAAAGCATCCAATGGACTCGAAAGAGAATCGGGTGATAAAAGAAAATATGATGACGATATTGCAGACATCTCCGAAAACCTTAAAGATGCTGTTCAGCTTGGCAATCAGGCAAATGCCATTGTCGATAATTTATTAGGATTTGCGAGTGCTCAACGTAAAGAAAAACAAGTGGTGGACATGAGTGAAATTATGGATCACACAGTGGAGTTAGCAGAAGCAATATTGTCACTTCCTCAAGATTTAAAATTCAGTGATGTTACAATAAAAAGAGAATACGACGATCAACTACCTAAAGTAAATTGCCACGTATCTGAAATTCAACAAGTCTATTTAAGCCTTTTAAGGCATTGTCTCAATGCTTTAGGCTCCGCCAACAAACCTGATTTTGAACCGACCATTAAAATAAGAATTCTACAAGGTTATAACTCTTTGTGGTTACAGTTATCCCATAACGGCGTGGGATTGAATGGTGATGAGCAACAATCAATTTTTGAACCATTCTTTAGCAATGATCCTTTAGAGACCGAGGATGACGCACATAAACGTCTGTCGTTCCCGCACTTTGTCATCACAGAGCATCACAATGCCCATATGGCAGTAACGTCAGATGTGGAAGTAGGAACTACCTTTCATATTCAATTTCAGCTAGTTTAAAGATTCGAGCTTGTAAAAAAGAGCAACTGTTTTTAATGTTGCTCGGCCTACTTTATTTACTTTTTTATTCGCAAAAAAAAACGACCAACACTTACGTATTGGTCGTTTTAGAATAATGGCGGAGTGGACGGGACTCGAACCCGCGACCCCC
>JBMYPE010000280.1:0-3162 GCA_049600015.1 Kangiellaceae bacterium | reverse complement strand
ACCGAGCACAATGAAATTCTCGAAATAATCGCCTAAATTAGTCACAAAAGCCCCTAACAGATAAACGGTAGGGCCCAGCAGTAAAAAGAAAAGGAGAATAATTATTGTCAAACTCATATTTAGCTCACTAAGAAATTTAATTCCTTTGTGTACGCCACTTAATACTGACAACGTCGCGAGAATAGAAATGGTGCCAATGATAATCACTTGATTTGTTATCGAAATATTTAGTCCAAAAAGGTAACTAAATCCCGCATTCATTTGCTGAGCGCCCAGCCCCAATGAGGTCGCGATTCCAAAAAGAGTACTAAAAATCGCAAGCATATCAACACTATGGCCTATGTAACCGTATATTTTATCTCCAAGAATAGGGTACAAAGTTGAACGCACCGATAAAGGCAGCCCTCGACGATAAGAGAAATAAGCCAGCGCTAAACCAGAAATAGCGAACATTGCCCAACCATGTAACCCCCAATGAAAAATACTAATGCGCATAGCGACCTGCGCTGCTTCGATACTTAAATTTTGCTCCGGACTAATAAAAGGGTTACTTTGAAAGTGATAAATAGGCTCTGCGATACTCCAAAATAAAATACCAATTCCAATCCCAGCACCAAACAACATAGAAAACCAAGCAAAAAAGCTAAACTCGGGTTTCTCATTATCTTTGCCAAGCTTTAGACTTCCGTACCGACTAAAAGCGATAAAAACCGCTAAAAATAGCAATATGCTGATCAAAAGGATGTAATACCATGCAAAATTTTTCGCGATAAATTGCTTGGCATTATTAAATAAAGTATCAGAGTACTCAGGTAACAAAATTGTAAACAACACAAATGCAGTCACCAATACAGAAGTCCCAATAGCCATAAAAGGATCAGCGCCGGAGAGATGTTTGTTTTTACTAATTGTGTTTAGTATTTTCATCAAAAAATTACCTGCTGCAAATTTATTGCTGCACCAAAGAATAACCACTCATGACAAACGTAACTCTAGTCATTCTTGCTACCGTTAGTGACAGAGAGCTATCTATTCTCTAAAAGAGTCACTTTAATAACAATCAATAAAAACCACCCCTAAGACATAAATATTTTTATACATATAGTGATATAATTTATGAAGTGTTAAATGAATAACAGCTACTAATGAGTTATAGGGACACTAATTTCTAATGAATAAACGCTTACCCCCCTTAAATTGGCTTCGCTCCTTTGAGTCATCCGCTAGACACTTGAGTTTTACTCATGCTGCAAATGAGCTAAACCTAACTCAAGCCGCCATCAGCCAGCAAATTAAAGGGCTAGAAAGTCAATTAGGAACCATATTATTTAATCGTTTACCTAGAGGGCTTGAATTAACCGCCGCCGGTGCAGCTTATCTTCCCGCGGTACATGAATCAATTGAACGCTTAAGGGTTGCAACAGAAGAGGTGTTTGGTCAGGGACGTACCAGTTTACTTACAATCAAGGTGAGTTTAGTTTTTCTGATTAACTGGCTGGCACCTCGCTTGCCTAGTTTTAGACAAAAACACCCAGAAATAAACTTAAAAATAACGAGCAACATCTGGGTCGATAATAAGGAGAGTACCGATAGTGATTTTGAAATTCGTTATGGTCAAGGCAAATGGAAAGCACTTCACGCCAACCGTTTAACTTGGGATGAGTTAATTCCAGTGTGTAGTCCCGATTATTTAAAGAACAACAAACAAATACTCACAGCGGATGATTTGACTGACCACACTTTATTCCACGTGCTAGGTTATGAAGAAGGCTGGGGGCACTGGTTAAGCCAAGTAAACCGCGAACATTTGAAAATTAAACAAGGTTTTCAATTTGACACGCTGGTGACCGCACTGGAGTTAGCGGTGCTTGGACAGGGGATCGCGTTAGGTCGTACGTGTTTAGTCGAAAACATGTTAGCTTCTGGCAAGTTGGTAGCGCCGTTTGAAGATCGAATAGCCATTGAAGAAGCTTTTTATTTAGTTTACGCCAATTCACACTTAACGCACCCCCATGCAGAAATATTCAAAAATTGGCTGCTAAGCGAAATCAGCAAACCTAAATGATCAATTATCTATAGCTCACTGACCACATAATAATTATAGAGCCATAAATAAAATTACACCTTAGGGGTGTTTTTTATTGCTGGTTTAGATCATGATGAAATTTTATTATCGCCTCTAAATACATAATAAGTTGAGTCAATCACTACCTCTATAGCAGTCGGTTGATTGACCCTATAACGTAATTTAGAGGAAGTGTCACAATGGCTCAATTACCGTTGATGGGCGTTCGCGTTGTAGATTTTGGTCAGCAAATTGCTGGGCCTGCGGTCGCGATGATTCTTGCCGATTTGGGCGCTACGGTGATTCATATCGACCCGCCAGACGGCCCTCAATGGGATCATCCTGCTAATGCCATACTGAATCGAAACAAATATTCCATAAGGCTAGATTTAAAGTCGCAAGAAGGCTTGAATAAGGCATTAGCCTTAATAGAAAAAGCAGATATCGTGGTCGAAAATTTCCGCCCGAATGTGATGAAGCGACTGGGGTTGGACTTTGTTCAATTACGTTTAAAACGGCCTGATCTCATCTCACTTTCAATACCAGGTTTTGCAAGTAACGATGAATTAAGAAGCCAATGGAAAGCAACCGAGACGATTGTTAATGCAACCTCTGGCGTATATACCGATATGGGATTCAACCGTGTATTAATGGGGATCAATCCTAGTTTTTCTCCTTTGTCATTAGCTTCATCCTACGCTGCCACTTTAGCAGCTAGCTCAGTCGTCATGGCGTTATTTTCACGCGGTAAAACAGGGCGTGGCGACAATATTGAAGTACCGCTCGCCGCTGCTTTAATGGAAGGGCTATCCTATAACTCAATTGATATAGACAATTTACCAAGCCGATACTTGACAATGCGCGAGATAGAAATCGATCATCGTCGAAAAAATAATATTGAATTTGATTTAAGTTACAAAGAGCTTCAAGAATATTTAGATCCTTTTTTCCGCACCTATGAATGTGGTGATGGCCGTTTTTTTTATGTGGTATGCCCATCACATAGGAATCATGCCTACCGCTGTTTAAAGTTACTCGGTCTATATGATGAGCTCATCGAAGAAGGTTTGCCGGAGGTAAAAGATCTTCACTTACCT
>JBMYPE010000279.1:0-3162 GCA_049600015.1 Kangiellaceae bacterium | reverse complement strand
AAGTTTGTTTTACGCCATCCTTGCCTAAAATGTTTTTAGCCAACGACATTGCCTTAGCTACTGTTACATAGTTACCAATTCCTGGCGATGAAATGGACTTTTTATTTGCATCGGCATTAACAAAAACATCGGCAACAGAAGCGTGTATATTCGCACCTAATTCAAGTGCTAATTCGTCATCCATAATAACGAAAAACTGTGAAGCTTCACCTAAAGTAAATCCGGCATTTTCAGAAAATGGTCGGCTTGCTCTACGGTTATTAACCTCATCAGTTCCATCTAGCTCTGCTATTTGTTTATCTTCTGCTAACGCCCCCATGGCTTTAAAACCTTCAACCACTTCAGGCTCTATCGGTGCTTCAGAACCACCAACAATAACAACTCGTGCTTGGCCAGATTGAATATCACTTATTCCTTGCCGAAGATTATAAAGAAATGTTGCGCATGCACCCATATTGGTTCCGGTTGCGCCAACACTGTTAATCATATAACTGTTAATAAAATCTGCTGGCATTTGTGACAGCATTAAAGGCATTTGTTTTGAGCTGACTCGTCCACCTTTGAGTCGTGCTTGGCTTAGCCCACGACCACCAAAATCATCCAACTGACCAATTGCTGATCCCGCATACACAGAAACTTCATCAGGATTAATGTGTCTTAAAATCTCTTGCCAATCGATCCCAATTGACTGAATCGCATCTGAAGCACCGTAAACAGTTAATTGTAAACCTTTAGGCTGGTTCTTTGATGTATACAAATTAGATGCATCAAAACCAGTTGGTAATTGAGCTGCGCTAGTGACTTCAGCTTTTCGAGAATCAGGTACCATCACTTCAAATTCATCTGCAATGGTGACTTCAAACTTACCGTTTTCTAATGGCGTAACCGACCAGTTCTCAGGTGTTTGCTTTGGTAATTGCCGCTTGCTGATGGTGAACTTGATAGGATCTTGTGTCGCAGATAATTTACCTTTTCTATTTAGACCAATTGAATCAATATCAAAACAAGCTTTTTCAATTTTGCGAATTAAAGTGCCATCCAATAAGGTTTGTTTATCTACATCTTCAGGAAGATTCATCAAATTAGCTAGCCCTTTAAACATAGGAGCTGTTTCTGAGTCCGATAAAGCATCATGAACCATACGTCGGTAACTATGATGAAATGAGCTACGACCAGCAGTATTGATACCGCCAAAGCCAACAATTACAGGTAGTTTCTTCATATTCTGGGTTCTCTCAAATTTAAATGCGGCAATCTTAAAGTTGGCGCTAGTATATGAGTTAAACTTGGAGTAGAGTAGGATTATTGAGCCATCATATTGACTAATGTGGCTATCTGCGTTTCGTGGCATGTAATAGATAAACCGAGGGCACATTGAATTCTTCCACTTTCATTGTTTATCCTAGAGCTTTAATGACGGGGCTGAGTCTTCCCATGGAGATGATTAGCTCGGCGAAATCAATCGCAAATATAAAGCAAAACCGCCGTATTAAGTGGGATTGCCATGTAGTATCGTCATCAAAAAGCGAATTAAAGCCTATTCACCTTTCTAGCGGAATTGATGTGTTGCCCAAGTTTAATATTGATAACGCACCGCAAACTGACACAATATTTATTCCGCCAATTTGGGGACAGCCGGAAGTCGTTATTCGTAAAAATCAAGCTTTGATAGACTGGTTAAAAATTCAATACAGCAAAGGTATTCAGTTAATTGCCACTGGAACTGGTGTTTGTTTGTTGGCACACGCTGGACTATTAGACGAAAAAATCGCTACAACCCATTGGTACTATTTTGAAAAGTTTGAAAGCAAATACCCAAAGGTAAAACTGAAGCGAGAACATTTTATAACGCAAGATGGCGATATTATTTGTACTGGTAGCATTAACTCGCTGGTGGACTTAACTCTTTATTTTATTGATAACGAGTTTGGAAAAGAAGTGAGTCAAATCATTGAACAACATTACAGTCATGAAATTAACAGAACATACGATAAACCTTGGTTTTCAGAAGGTTCTAGAAGGCATCCTGATGAAGGGATTATGGAAGTTCAACAATGGATGGAAACTCACTACGCACAACATTTTAGTTTGGATTCATTAAGTGAAATGGCAAATATGAGCCGCAGAAATTTTTCTAGGCGATTTAAAGCAGCTATTGGAAAATCCGCATTTAACTATAGCTTAGAACTTAAAATGAAAGGCGCTAGGGAGCTCTTAAAAAATACTAATTTAAACTTGCAGGACATTGCTGATCAGTTAGGCTTCAAAGACAATGCTTATTTTTCTCGTCAATTTAAAAAAGAAAATAAAATTACGCCTAGTGCTTATCGAGAAATGGTAAGAGGAAAGTTATTTAATCTCTAAAATCAACCGCGCAAATTTAAATCGTTTTAGCTTCAATATTACTCAAGAGCCAAATATTCATAGATTGCCTACTAGAGCCAGTGGTAGAATTCTTGCTGTTTAAATAGACTTACAATGTAAGGTACAAAAGATGTTAACAAAAAATTCATGGGTTCTCTTAGTGCTCGTACTATCGGTTTTGTATTCCATGCAATCGATATCTGCAGACGTCGCTGCAAAACTTAACGGTAAAAGTATTACTTATCAGCAGTTAAATGAGGGAATTAAAACGCCGCTCTATGATGCGCAAATGAAGGTTTATGATCTTCAGTATTCTCAGTTGCAAAACATTCTTTTACAGGAGCTAGTTAAGGTTCACCCTGTTGGTAAAAATATGAGCTTTCAAGATTTTATGGCAAAGCATGTTGTTAAAAATACTAGTGTAACTGAGCAAATGGTTGATCAATTTATCAAAGTTAATCGAGTTCCAGCAAATAAAATTACCGCTGATTATCGTGGTCAAGTGACCAAGTACTTACGCTCAGAACTAATCAGAAATCAAGTGACAAATTGGTTTGATGAAGAAGCAAAAAAGCATGATCTTGTATTCAATTTGAAAAAGCCTGAGCGTCCTAGAACTCAGATTCCCATAGGAAAGTCTCCAACACTCGGAAGTGATGATGCAAAAATTACAATCGTCGAATATTCTGATTTTCAGTGTCCTTATTGCGCAAGAGCTGAGAAAACAGTTCAAGAAGTACTTAAGAAATTTGGTAAAGACGTTAGGTTAGTCTATAAACAATATCCATTAAGTTTTCA
>JBMYPE010000278.1:0-3172 GCA_049600015.1 Kangiellaceae bacterium | reverse complement strand
AAGCGTTTTAATACCCATTTATATGCCTTTGCTTTAATTCCAGAGAGCAAATCACGACTCGCCATTTTTTCTCTTAAATTAATATAAATATCAGCTTCAGACATTTGCCCTTTTGGTCTATTAAAGAGCGGCTCTGAGTAACGAGCGTAATTTCTTACCGCGAGTTGATTAAAAATCAAATCATAGTGAGGGCGCTCTAAGGCAGAAGGGGGAGGCAAAATAATATTGGCTTTTCTTGATGTTTCATTTAGGAAAAAATCAAGACTAACCACAAACTCTAGCTGATCAAATGCTTTTTCCAGATGAGCGTTATTTGGAGTAGATAGCAGCGGATTACCACTAGCTATAAACATGGCTTTAATTTGGCCCTCACCCGGCGTTAGAATTTCTTCTGCTAATGCAACGACCGGCAATTCGCCAATGGTCTCTGGATATTGACTTACTCGCGAATGAAAACGAGCAAATTTATGTTTCTTTGCTACTTTAGATCCAACAACATCGATAGCTGGTTGGGCTAGCATTAATCCGCCTTTGGTATCAAAACTGCCAGTTAAAATATTAAATAAATTAACTAACCAATTAACAATGGAACCAAATTCATGGGTTGATACGCCAATTCGTGCGTAGAGCACCGCATTTTCCGCGGCGACAAAATCAGTGACTAGTTGACGAATATCCTCCGCTTTAATTCCCACATCTTTAGCTACGTTGTCTGCATCAAAGCCATCAATCATTCGCTCTACTTGCTCTAGGTTTTCAACGTGATCAGCAAGAGCGCCTAAATCAACGAGTTGTTGTTCAAACAGGTAGTGAATCATTGCCATTACTAGTAACGCATCACTGCCCGGTGTAATAAAATGATGCTGATCTGCTATTTGACTGGTTTCGGTAAAACGCGGGTCAATGGTTATTATTTTTCCGCCTCGACCTTGAATCGCCTTTAATCGCTTTTTCACATTAGGAACAGACATAATACTGCCATTAGAAACTACCGGATTGGCGCCCATAATTAACATATGATCACAGCGATCGATATCCGGAACAGGCATTAGTAATGGATGTCCAAACATTTGCATAGCGGCTAAATGATGTGGAAGTTGATCAACTGAAGTGGCAGAGTATTTATTTTTAGTTTTTAAAGAACGGTAAAAATCAGACCCAAAGAGCATTGATTCAACGTTATGTACATTTGGATTACCTAAATAAACACCAACCGCATCATTACCATATTGCTTTTGAATCTTTTTAAATCCTTTTGTAGCTTCATTTAAAGCAACCTGCCAAGAGATTTTTTTCCAACCATTGTCTGTTTTCATTAATGGTTCGGTTAATCTGTCTTTATCGCTATATAAATCTTGTAATGCGACGGCTTTCGGGCAAATATGGCCTTGACTAAAAGGATCGTCTTTATCACCTTTGATTGCGTTGATTTTTCCGTTTGAATGAGATATTTCGATGCCGCACATGGCTTCACATAGATTACAAGTGCGATAATGCTTTGAGTTTTCTGTATTATTTGAAGGTTTCGGCATCTTTTTTGATTTATATTGATAAAAAAAGGTATAGCATACTAGATCAGTTAACTAGGAATTGTAAATTGAAAACAGTTAAATCGAGTTATAAAATGAACGAGTGTTCGTTTTTATTTGGAAGCAAGCGAGCTACTATTCTTATCTATTTGAGTATTTAAGCATAAATATTAAAAATGGAAATTGAGTCATAAATCATGTCAAACAAAAAGCTTATAAAAAATAAAACACGGAATTCCCATTCAGCCAAACCATTGGATAACTCACTGTCTGAGTTTTTCTTACCTGATTTTTGTAATCCACAGTCAATTTTGATGGTCATATTGATCGGAGAGCTGCTCGCAGTTATTTTTACCTTACTCAACTACGATGTAAAAAATGATCTATGGCAATTGTTGGGACTTTATTCTATTTCCTTGCAATCAGTGTGTTTAACTTCGGTGGGGATTTTATGTGTGGTTCGAAAGTTCTTATCAACATTTTCTGATTTTTTAGCCGGATTAATTAGCTTGATCATCATTCTTTTGGCAACTTTTATTTTTAGTTATATTTCTATTGTTTATTACCATGCAAGTGCGTTTGATTTAGCAAGTCATTTACAGTTCCAGTATTTAGTTAAAAATTGGGTGATCGCTGGGTTAATTGGTAGTGTTTTGCTACGTTACTTTTATTTACAACAACAATATATTAAACAAATTGGCTTAGAATCAGAGGCACGACTTGATGCATTGCAAGCGCGCATTCGCCCACACTTTCTATTTAATAGTTTAAATGTGATTGCTAGTTTAACTCAAATAGATCCTAAACTTGCAGAAACAGCGATTGAAGATCTTAGTGATTTAATAAGAGCGACCTTAGACAATAACGAGGATTTAATCCCGCTGAGCAAAGAGCTTTCGAACGGTAAAAAGTATCTGTCAATAGAGTCCTTACGTTTAGGAGACAGAATGAACGTTGCGTGGGAAATAGAAGAAGGATGTGACAGAGTATTAGTCCCTTTGCTCTCTGTTCAACCTTTGTTAGAAAATGGCGTATATCACGGTATTCAATTACTAGCTGATGGCGGTACAATGCGCATTAGTGTGAAGAAAAATGAGACTCACCTAGTTCTTTCAGTTTCAAATCCTATTCCTGATGAAACTCAAAAACATGCATCACATAAAGGTCAGGGGATTGCATTAAATAACATTGAACAGCGATTGGAAGTTATCTTTAATAAGAATGCTTCACTTGAATCTCAAGAAATGAACGGCGAATATATTGTGAAAATGAAAATACCTTTGGAGAAAACTTAATGAAAAACTGCGTTATTCTAACAATGGATAATTTAGAAGATTTTGAGTGTTACGACTCTCTTCTTAAAGAGCCGATGAAAAACATCGGGTGGAATACTCATGAAATATCGTGGCGTGCTGAAAATATAGATTGGGATCAGTATGATGCAGTGATTATTCGTTCGCCTTGGGATTATCAAGAAGATGCTGATGCATTTATGAAAGTGCTGACTGATATTGAGCAATCGAAAGCGATTCTTTTAAATGGTATTGATTTAGTTAAATGGAATATCAATAAAAAATATTTGGCGGAGCTGCATGAAAAAGGTGTTCCAATTGTGCCTACCATTTGGAAAAATAATTATGATA
>JBMYPE010000277.1:0-3183 GCA_049600015.1 Kangiellaceae bacterium | reverse complement strand
TTGAACGATGCGGGTGTACCCACTGATCATATTTCTGACGGCGCTCTAGCCGTTGATAAAATACTACAAAATAATTATTCTTTAGTTATTCTAGACATAATGTTACCCAATAAAAATGGACTCGACATTTGTAAAAGCGTGCGAGAATCAAATCCAGAGCAAGCCATTTTAATGTTAACCGCAAAAGGATCAGAAGTAGATCAAATAGTTGGCTTAGAATTAGGGGCGGATGACTATATAACAAAACCATTCAGCGTGGCTGCTTTAGTCGCTCGAGTAAGAGCTCAGTTGCGCCGAGTCGAACTGTTACAAGCTAGAAAAGAAAATCCAGAAGAAAATAAAGTTACAAGCATTGGTAGATTAAAAATAGATGACATTAATCACACTGTGAGCATAGAGGGAAATTTGATCGATCTCACTTCCACAGAATTTGATCTTTTGTTGTTTTTCGGAAAACGTCCAGACCAAGTTTTTTCTCGAGCAAATCTACTCGATAAAGTTTGGGGTTATGATCACCTTGGTTACGAACACACGGTTAATTCTCACATTAACCGACTCAGAAGAAAGTTAGAACCTTTCGATAAAAATGGCTCTATCATTCAAACGGTTTGGGGTGTCGGTTATAAACTATCGACCGAAAGTTGCCAATAGGAGTTTATAACTGTCATGCTAAAACAATTATCCCTATTTAAAAAATTATCGCTATCTGCCCTCATTATATTTTTAATTTTAGTGGCTGGTTTTATTTGGATTTCACAGGCAATTGAAAGCGTATCGCGCGCACAAGCAGAACAAGAGTTACATAGAGAACTAGCTGCTCATCTAGTTCACGATAATCCTCTTATTTCGTCAGAGCAATTAAATAGCGACACCATTGGAAACCTATTTCATTCGATGATGATATTGGGCGCAAACTTTGAATTTTATATTCTGGATAACAGCGGGAAAATTATTAACTACTCAGCAAAACCGGGTGAAGTTGTTCGAGACTCAGTAGACCTTAAACCTTTGGATGATTTTATTCAAAACAATCGCCAGTTTCCAATTTATGCAGACGACCCGCGAGGAAAAGATAGCAAGATATTCTCGGCCGCCGTTATTCACGAAGGCGATAAAAAAGTTGGCTACTTATTCGTCATAGTGAGAAGTAAAATCTATGATGGCGTATTTAATCGCCTTAAGAATAATCAACAACTCAGTAATATTTTACTGGTGGCGGCTGCATCAATTTTATTTTTATTTGCTCTCATATTTTTGAGTTTTCACTTTTTCGTCCAACCATTGCGTGGACTGACCAAAGTAATAAATTCAATGCAACAAAATGGATTTAGAGAAAAGCTTTCCTTAATTGAAGTCGACAAAAGTAGCTCAGAGATAAATATACTAACGGACGCATTCAATCAAATGATCACACAAATCAACCAACAGTTTGATCAGTTAAAATTGGTTGATGCCGAAAGGCGAGAGTTATTCACTCACTTGTCTCACGATCTACGAACACCTCTATCATCTTTGCAAGGTTTTTTAGAAACCATATCAATAAAACGAGATAAGCTTACCTCTGAACAACATAGTGAATATATCGAAAGAAGTTTAAAAAATGCACAAAGATTAAAACATTTTGTGGATCAAATATTTGAATTAGCTCATCTAGAGTCCGGCCATGTAAGCGCCAACTTTGAAACTTTTCCAATCGCAGAACTTTTATATGACTTAAAAGAAAAATTTAGTATAAAAGCCAGTAAAAAGGATATCAATTTAAAAGTAGAGCTCACTAATGAAAATGTTAATACCTCAACCGATATTGGAAAGCTAGAACGGGTTTTAAGTAACCTTTTGGAAAATGCGATACGTCATACTCCAACCAAAGGTAAAGTCACTATTTCTTTAGAAGAAACTGAATTAAGTAACCAAGTTCAAATAGTCGTTAAAGATTCAGGTAGTGGAATTCCCGAAGAAGATATCCCTTACTTATTTAATGCAAGATACAGAGGAACAAAAACCGCTGAAGATGGTGAACGACATATAGGATTAGGGCTCACCATCAGTAAAAAATTGCTAAAAATATTAGGCTCTGAAATTAAAGTCAAAAATAATTCTGATTGTGGTGCTAGTTTTAGTTTTCAGTTAACCGCCATTTAATCAGTTTTTCGGTACTGACTATATGTTAATCCCGACTATTTGTTAAAATTAACGCTCCAAAATTTGCTCCATCACCCAGCTTGTATGGGTCGCGGTTACACCATTTGATGGATGTTGTTTACCCGAAACAAGTTGTTCCTGCATATTCTGAACGTGATGGAGTTGAATATTTGTAGGGTTTTCGATATGCATCTGTTTTTGTTTTGTCGCACTAATTAGTGAAATCGGCTCTTCGTCAAATACAGAAAAAGAAATTTCACCTTCATTCCCATAAATAGTCACTTTATCCTTTCTTGAGAATCCACCAAAATTCCAACTGCCGGCTCCAGTAATTCGTTTTTCATGTGTCCAACAGGCTGATACTGCATCAAATGCAGAGTATAAGTTTTGTTGGTTTATGCCAATGCCTTTAACCGTTTCAAAATCACCCAGCAGATAAGCAAAAAGATCTAAACCGTGACTAGCTAAATCATCAAAGTAACCACCAGCCGCAATAGCTTTATCTGTACGCCAATTGTAGTCTTGTGATAAATCAATTTGATTAACTGCTTTATTTAAGTGCCAAGTGATATGCCTCACTTCTCCAATCTCGCCGCTATCTAATAGTAATTTTATTTTGTTAAAGCGAGGCAATGATCGGCGGTAGTAGGAAACAAAAAGTGGGGCTTGTGATTTTTCAAAAGCATTTAAAATAGTTTTGCAGTCTTGGTAAGTTGGAGCAAGAGGCTTTTCAATACAACATGTCTTTCCAGCTTCGGCTACACGTAATCCATATAATTTATGAGTGTCAGGCGGCGTTGCGATGTAAATTGCATCGATTGAATCATCGTTTATTATATCGTCAGCGTTAGAATAGTATTTTTCAACTCCATGTCGTTGTGCGTAATCCTTTGCCAGCGATCCATCTCTTCGCATTACAGCCGTTAAATGGAATCCGTCAGTTTTTTGAAATGCTGGGCCACTCTTTATTTCGGTGACGGCACCACAGCCAATGATTCCCCAATTGAATTTGTTTTTATTTTTCATCAGATTATAACTTTA
>JBMYPE010000276.1:0-3191 GCA_049600015.1 Kangiellaceae bacterium | reverse complement strand
TGTTTGTTATTGAAAGTTGGTCAAGAAATAGACGTCAATAGTTTACGGCTTAAACTGAATGAGAACGGTTATTTAAATGTTGGCACTGTTATGCAACATGGCGAGTATGCAGTTAGAGGCTCCATTATCGATTTATTTCCAATGGGAGCAAAAGCGCCTATTCGAATCGAGCTATTTGATATTGAAATAGAATCTTTACGTTATTTTGATTCTGAGTCCCAACTCACCACAGATAAAGTCGAATCAATCAATTTACTTCCTGCAAAAGAATATCCGACCTCTGAACGTGGAGTTAGTCAATTTAGGCAAGCGTGGCGTTCACAGTTTGATACCAACATTAAAGATAACCCGATCTATAGAGACGTCAGTAATGGCGTTTTTCCTGCTGGTATTGAATATTATTTACCTCTGTTCTTTGAAAAGACATCCACTCTTTTTGATTATTTGCTCGCTGAGCAAAGCGTATTTATTTTCCCTGAACCAATCGATGAGTCTATAGATCAATTTTGGCATGAGCTGAACTCTCGTTTTGAACAACATCGGTATGATATTGAAAGACCAATTTTGCCTCCTAGTGATTTGTTTATCAGTAAAGAGGAATTTAACCGACATAAGAAAATTTTTCCTCAGATTATCTACCTGCAATCCAGTAAAAATTCAGACAAAAATATATACGCTTCTCTCGGCAATCAACATTCTACTTTACCCAATCTATTGATAGATCACAAAAGTACCGAACCTTTATCTTTATTCAAGCAAATAGCAACTAACGAAAACGGCTCAACTGCAAATATATTGATTTGCGCGGAATCTAAAGGGCGTCAAGAAGTCATTAGGGAGTTACTTTTAAAGCTTCACCTTGAAACAAATCCGATTAATTTATGGAGTGATTTTATAAAAAGCAAGGGGGCGAAATCTAATGCCATTAACTTGATTTCCATGCCGTTAAGAAAAGGATTTGTTCTTGATAATGACTTAATTATTGCGGAAAGCGATTTATTTGGAACTCAGGTTCTGGTAGACAAGCGTAGGGATAATAAAGCTATTTCGCCCGATCAATTGATCCATAGTTTGGCAGAACTAAAAACAGGTGATCCGATCGTTCATATTGAACAAGGTGTCGGTCGATATCGAGGCTTAGAAACAATAGAAACAGGTGGAATAACGACGGAATTTTTAACACTAGAGTATGCGGGCGGTTCTAAGCTTTATGTACCCGTTCAATCACTCGAACAAATCCATCGATTTTCCGGAACAAACCCAGAAACCGCACCGTTACACAAGTTGGGAAGTGAAGCTTGGTCAAAAGCAAAACAAAAAGCAATAGAAAAAGCTAGAGATACAGCTGCTGAACTTTTAGACATTTATGCACGCCGTGGTGCAGAACTTGGCTTTAAACACAAAATCAATGATTTAGATTATGCTAAATTTTCTCAGGAGTTTCCTTATCCATTAACGGAAGATCAGTCAAACTCGATTAAAAGTGTATTAAAGGATATGAAGTCGCCTCAACCGATGGATCGTTTAATTTGTGGCGATGTTGGCTTTGGCAAGACAGAAGTTGCGATGAGAGCTGCATTCATTAGCTTGCAAAGTGGAATGCAAGTTGCCATGCTGGTGCCAACAACCTTGTTGGCGCAACAACACTTTCATAGTTTTCAAGATCGTTTCTCTGAGTGGCCAATTAATGTCGCCGTTTTATCTCGATTTCAATCTCAAAAAGAGCAGACCGAAACACTAAAAAAGTTGGAATCGGGTCAAATCGATTTAGTTATTGGAACTCACAAGCTAATTTCTGGCAATTTAAAGTTTAAAAATCTAGGGTTACTGATTATTGATGAAGAGCATCGATTTGGAGTGAGACAAAAAGAAATTCTAAAATCATACAGAGCTAAGGTGGATATTCTCACTTTAACGGCTACGCCAATACCAAGAACTTTAAATATGTCCATGTCCGGGATGCGTGACTTATCAATCATAGCTACCCCTCCTGCTAAACGACTCGCTATAAAAACTTTTGTTCGGCAACGCAATGAACCCTTAATCAAAGAAGCGATTCAACGAGAGACAAGCCGCGGCGGACAGGTTTTCTTTTTACACAATGCAGTCGAAACCATTGAAAGAACCGCCAAACAAATTAGAGAGTTATTACCTAATATCGAAGTCGCAGTTGCTCACGGTCAAATGCCTGAAAGACAACTAGAAGGTATTATGAGCGACTTTCAACACCACCGCTGTCATGTTCTGGTGAGTACAACCATTATTGAAACTGGCATAGATATTCCAAATGCGAACACCATTATCATGGACAGAGCGGACAAATTAGGTTTGGCACAATTGCATCAATTGCGAGGCCGTGTGGGACGCTCACATCACCAAGCTTATGCTTATTTGTTAACACCTAACCCAAAAACAATCACAAAAGACGCGAAGAAACGTTTAGATGCCATAGGTAAACTAGAAGATCTAGGCGCTGGTTTTATTTTAGCAACTCACGATTTAGAAATCCGTGGAGCCGGCGAATTTTTAGGGGATGAGCAAACCGGGCATATGCAAACGATTGGCTTTAGTTTGTACATGGAGCTTTTAGAAAGGGCCATATCAGCGTTAAAAACAGGTGAAGAGCCTTCTTTAAATGAAGTTAAATCCGATCAAACTGACATAAACTTAGGTATATCAGCATTATTGCCAGATGACTATGTTGGCGATGTGAGCGTTCGATTAACACTCTACAAACGAATTGCAAATGCAAAAGACAGCAACGATTTAAGAAGTTTACAAGTAGAGCTTATCGATCGATTTGGATTGTTACCAAATGCCGCTAAAAACTTGTTTAAAGTGAGTGAATTAAAACTAAAACTCACGCCGCTAGGCATTACAAAACTCCATTCTACGGATTCTGGATGGAGTTTAGACTTTAACGCAACACCGCTCATAAACACCGAATCTTTGATTAAATTGATTCAATCTAAACCAGCACAATACCGATTAGCCAATGGAACACAGTTAAAAATCACACAGACTGCTCAAAACACTGATGAAAGATTGCAACAAATTGATTCTTTAATTGAAAAATTGACGTCGTAAAGGTTAGTATTCCTTATACATTTATCGAGACAGTATTTAATCGCACAATAACTCCAAGTGTGCGTCAAACTTAATTATGACATCAAACCTAGAAAAACCACTGG
>JBMYPE010000275.1:0-3205 GCA_049600015.1 Kangiellaceae bacterium | reverse complement strand
ATGCCAAAAATTTAATTTCAACTAATAATGAGCCCATATAAGAGAAAACAAAAACAAAAAAAACGAAAAAATTTATTTCGTAAAATTCATCGATGGATTGGATTTACCGGCGCGATTTTCTTAATTAACCTCTCGGTTACTGGCATTTTTCTCAATCACACTGATGATTTAAATCTACATAATAAATTCATAACGTCGCCTTTACTACTAAACTGGTATGGCATTAAAGCTCCCACGGAATTCAAATGTATTTTAATCAATAAAAATACGTCACGTGTATGCCAAGTAGGTGCGGCTATTTATCACAATAACCAATTCTTGTTGAAGAATAAAAGTTCGCTCGTTGGATTAACAAAAATCGATCACCTTATTTACATAGCGACAAAAACTTCAATTTTTGTTTTCACTGATAAGTTTGAGTTGGTAGAAACGTTAGAAACTTCGAACAACCTACCTACCCCCATTGAGAATATAGGAACAAGTTCAATTGAAAATTCAGTTCATCTTGCGATTTCAAATAAACACCCCATTTGGATTTATCATCAAGAAAACAATTATTGGATTCAGGTAAAGAGCGAATTTACACCTAGCGAAAATTCGCTATCCATCACCACAAAGAATGTCGAGGAATACCAAAATATTTATCTTAACAATAAAATAAGCTACTTGAAGTTAATACAAGATATGCATAGCGGCCGAATGCTTTTTGGTGCCGGAAAGTTAATTACCGATTTGTCGGGAATAATTATTATTCTATTATCGATCAGTGGTTTTATAGCTTGGCAAAGGCGGACCAAGCAAAAAACTTGATCCGCTTGCACTAATCAACTTTAAGATCGGAATCTACATATTTAGATGCTTTTAGAAAAAGAAAAATTGCCAAGACACTTGAAAATAAAGTCGATGCCACGGCCCATCTAAGAGAGTCAGCACCTAGAGATGGCGCAAGTAAATCTGATACAACTCCAACGACTAGAGGGCCGAAGCCCAAGCCAATCAAATTCAAAGCCAAAAATAAAACAGAAGAAGCAAATGCTCTCATTTTTGCAGGAACAATGGAATGCGCAATCGCAATAGATGGACCTAAAAACGTGCTAATCGCCGTATAGCCTATAAACAAACAAGTCAAAGCCACTAAAGTAGTTGAATAAAAACAAAAAACTAATAAAAACGGAATAGCAATAATTCCGCCATAAGCTGACACTTTAAAATACCAAGTCTTATCTTTTTTACCTAACTTATCTGCAAAGTATCCGCCAAGAAAACTGCCTAAACCACCCGCAGTTCCCAGTATAAAACCGATGATCAAGCCAATATTAGCAGCCTCAATCTCGCCATTAGGTAAATGAAGACGAATAATAAAAGAGGCTAACCAATTACCTAAACCATAAGAAGCAAAAGTGTGAAACCCCGCTGCTAGAGCTAAAAACACAAAAGATTTTTTTGACAATAGATACTGACAACCGATTTTAAAACTCCCACTTTCTTTGGTTTTTTTTATCTCTTGTTTTCTTATAGGTTCTTTAACACTCAAATAGAATAAAACAGCAAATAAAACTCCAGGCAACCCTATGGCTAAAAATGCAATGCGCCATCCGAATAAGTTGTCTAAATAACTTCCCAAAGGCCAACCAATCATAATTCCGAGATAGATTCCCACTGAATAAATGGACAACGCAGTGGCTCTTTTGTCTTCGGGAAAATAATCCGAGATCATAGAATGGGCTGGTGGACTAGCTCCAGCCTCCCCTACTCCAACTCCCATTCTAGCTAATAGCAGATGGAAAAAATTTTGAGCCATACCACATACTGCCGTCATAGCGCTCCAAACAGTGAGTGAAATAGCGACAATATTTCTGCGATTACTACGATCTGCTAATCGAGCGATTGGAATCCCTAACGACACGTAAAAAAGAGCAAATGATAATCCTGATAGCAGCCCTAACTGTGTGTCAGATAAACCTAAATCTTGCTTAATTGATTCTTGCAAGACCACTAATATTTGTCGATCAATGAAATTGAATATATAAACAATGGTGAGCATCAATAAAACATAGTTTCTATATAAACCGCTGACGGGTTGTATGTTTTTTAATTGTGTTTCAGAAGTATTCACTAAAAAAACCTTTATTTTTATTTATTGTTAGCTGAATCATACAATGATTCAGCATAGTATTTCCTCTTAAACATAAAAAACCTTCCTAATCTCTTAAACTAGGAAGGTTTTTGTGGGTAATCTAAATTTTAATTAAAAAAACTAACTCTTCATTTATCAGAGCGCTTCATTCAATTCAGGAAGAGCTTTAAACAAGTCAGCCACTAAGCCATAATCAGCTACTTGAAATATCGGAGCCTCTTCATCTTTGTTAATTGCAACTATAACTTTACTATCTTTCATTCCAGCTAGATGTTGAATCGCTCCGGAAATTCCCACTGCGATATAGAGTTCTGGAGCAACAATTTTACCGGTTTGTCCCACTTGATAATCATTGGGAACAAAGCCTGCATCAACTGCCGCACGAGATGCACCCACACCCGCTCCCAACTTATCTGCAATACTTTCGATAAGGTGGAAATTATCACCGCTTTGCATTCCGCGACCACCAGAAATAATAATTTTTGCCGCTGTGAGTTCTGGTCTTTCCGATACTGTTAGCTCTTGAGATACAAATGTTGAGTTAGATGATATTTGTGAAGTCACATCTAAATCTTCAATAGTTGCAGAACCACCAGTGGATTCTGCAGCATCAAAACCTGTTCCTCTGACCGTAACCACTTTCACTGAATCTGTGGATTGGACTGTAGCAATCGCATTACCTGCGTAGATTGGCCGCGTGAAAGTATCTGCACTCTCAACCGAAACTATATCGGAAATAGGTTGCACGTCTAAACCTGCGCCCACTCTAGGTAAAAAGTTTTTACCTGAGGTAGTTGCTGAAGCCAAAATATGCGTATATCCATCAGCATTTGCCAAAACGATGGAAGCTAAACTTTCCGCTGTTGGATTTTCTAATGCTACATTTTGAGCACTAAGAACTTTTTTAACACTCGCACAAGCGGCCGCTTGTTCACAAACACTCTGAGAATTGTGCCCCATGACTATCACATGGATATCGCTTAATGTTTCACTAGCCACTTTCTCGGCTGCGGTCAAAGTCGCTAAAGTCGCTGCGGAGAGCTCTTCATTATTATGTTCTGCAATTAC
>JBMYPE010000274.1:0-3236 GCA_049600015.1 Kangiellaceae bacterium | reverse complement strand
AATTGGTCAAAGTTTAGATGCGAAAAATTGGTATCCATCAAGGCTAGAGCTGCATTTAGATTAGGGTTCTCTTTCAACATTAATCTTCGTAAAGCCTTGCTTTTTTTAAAGAGTTGAGTCGGGTCATAAATTTCCCCTGTTTTCTCCACCCATTTCGCAGAAAAATGGTCAATCCTACGGCTAAATCCTAACCAAATATCATTTAACGGTGTATCGCCATTAGGTAATTTTGATAAGTGTTTTAGATAACTTGTTCGTTCTAATATTCCAGCGGCGCTAACCAAAATTAATCGATCTATAGTCTCAGGGTACCGCTCCGCATAATATAAACTCACAGCGCCTCCCATGGAGTGACCTATCAGAGTTGGTTGTTGTGATGTTTGACTCATCACGGTTTGCGTAAACCAATGAATTACTCTTGAATACTGTTCAGGTGAAAATTCAAAATACTTATTTTCTGATAAACCAAATCCCGGTAGATCAATCGCAAAAACATGATAGTCCTTCTCTAAGCTAGGAATAACATTGAGCCAATCAATGCTCGCTAAATCCCCTAGGCCATGAACTAATAGCAATGGCCTCTTGGTCACATCACCCGCTTCAATAAAAAACAGTTCGCTACCATTAATCGGTTCTTGTACCTTTTTTAATTTAAAGTGTGCAGGGTAAAGATTAAGTCTTTTACTCACGTAATCATTCGGTTTTGATTTTTCTTCAGGAAGCAGTTCTTCTGCTAACTTAGAAGTCGCATCAATTAAAATATCCATCCAGTCAGCTTGAGATTTGAAGCTCACAAGCGATAAAGAGGCTATCAGCAAAAAAAACTTCATACAGTTAATCAAATCAATTATATCTAGTTTTCAATTATACCAGACTTAAAGTGTCCGACCCGTGAGATCAACATATCAATACTTGGCAGTTACATCAATATGAAAATGTTGAGCTTGCTCGCCGTTAGTTATAAGATTAAATTATTACTTTCTACAAAAATGCCGTTCAGAATTCCGCAATATGCGGTAGAATCTTTCTAACTGATTCCCACATTAACATGAATATGGAGATACTTTGCTTAGACGTACAAAAATAGTAACAACATTAGGACCTGCAACTGATAACGCAGAATCACTAGAAGCACTTTTTAAAGCAGGTGCCAATGTCGTCAGAATGAATTTTTCCCATGGCGAACCAGAAGATCACATCAATAGAGCCAATATTGTACGCCAAGTCGCAAAAAAATTAGATTTGAATATTGCGATTCTAGGTGATTTGCAAGGCCCGAAAATTCGTATAGCTCGATTCAAAAATCAAAAGGTCACAGTCAATAAAAATAAAGAATTTGCATTTGATGCTAACCTTGGCCGAGACGTAGGCGACGAAAATCAAGTAGGAATAGATTATCAAGAATTACCTGACGAATGTGATGTTGGAGACATTCTGTTGCTGGATGATGGTCGTTTGGAGTTTGAAGTGACCGCGATAAATGGAAAAAGAATAGAAACAAAAGTAGTTGTTGGAGGCGAACTATCCAATAACAAAGGTATCAACAAAAAGGGAGGCGGTCTTTCAGCGCCTGCCCTCACTGCAAAAGATAAAAAAGATATAATTACCGCTGCGCAAATGGAAGTCGACTATTTAGCCGTGTCATTTCCTCGGAGTGCTGAAGATATTGAACTGGCTAACTCATTAGCCCAAGAGGCTGGACTTAATGCCGGAATCGTTGCAAAAATAGAACGTGCAGAAACCGTCAATGACCCAGAAATTTTAGATAGTATTATTAAAGCCTCGGCTGCTGTGATGGTTGCACGTGGCGATTTAGGCGTGGAAATTGGCGATGCAGAATTAATAGGGGTGCAAAAAAGAATCATTCAAAGAGCAAGAGCCTTGGATAGAGCGGTGATAACCGCCACGCAAATGATGGAATCTATGATAACCAACGCCATCCCCACCCGAGCAGAGGTTTTTGATGTTGCCAACGCCGTACTAGACGGTACAGATGCTGTGATGCTATCCGCAGAAACAGCCATGGGTGATCATCCTATCAAAGTAGTGGAAGCTGTAAGTCGCGTTTGTCTTGGTGCAGAAAAAGAACGCTCCAATAAAGAGTCAGGTCACAGAGCGGAAATTAAGTGGGATCACATAGATGATGCCGTAGCGCTAGCCACAATGTATGCGGCAAACCACTTGAACGGCATAAAGGCGATAGTCTGTTTAACGGAGTCAGGGCACACGCCCTTAATAATGTCCAGAATACGCAGTGGAATACCTATATTCGCACTAACCCGCTTAACTTCAACTTTTCGTAAACTTGCTCTTTACAGAGGTGTTGAAGCAGTAGAGTTTGATCCAACAGTTTTAGCTAGGCACGATGTTAATCGACTAGCAGTTGCAGAAGTAAGCCAGCGTTTAAACCTTAAAACGGATGATCTAGTTTTACTAACTAAAGGTGATCACATGGGTAAACTGGGCGGAACTAACGCGCTGAAGTTTTTACGTGTCGGTAAAATCGTTTAATTTCATCTGTGTTTAAATCCATTATTTTCACTCACTTTATGACAAAACAGGAAAATATCATTTGAATCAAACCATTGAACCATCTTTACTTGTTATTTCAGCGATTGCTCCAAATAAACCTGGTTTTGTAAAAGAAATTACTGACATTATCTCTTTATGTGACTGCAACATTCTCGAAAGCAAAATGAAGTCAATGGGAAACAAATTTAGCTTGGTGTTAATGGCATCAGGAGAATGGAACTCCATTGCAAAATTAGAACACACCCTACCCAGTAAAGCTCATGCCATGGGCATGACCACCATGATTCAAAGAACTACAGCAAAACAACATGTAAAAGAGCTATTACCCTATCGAGTTAAAATGACCACCATCGACAGGCAAGGTCTAAGCAATGGAATTACCGCTTTTTTTGCAGCCCAAAATATTAATATTGAGGAGCTAAGTTGTAATACGTTTGATGCCCATCAAACAGGGAGTAGATTAGTTTTAATCAAGTTAACCATCAACATTCCACTAGAGGTTGATATAGCAAAACTGAAAGATGACTTTGATGGTTTTTGCCGTAAAGAAAATCTCGATGCCTCACTACAACCCGTCACCTATTAGTTAAATCAGAAAGGAAATTTTACTGAATGAAAATTGGAAATAAACGCCCTAACATAAAATTAGAAATGACTGGCGAACAAACCGTTAACTTATCCAAACTGGGAGAAGTTAACACCCT
>JBMYPE010000273.1:0-3255 GCA_049600015.1 Kangiellaceae bacterium | reverse complement strand
ATCACCTACTAATAAATTGGGAATCTGCACATCCATTGAAAGTAGAACTTCTACGGGAGTATTCGCTATCTTAATCTCAGTTTGTTTTACTATGTTCTTTGTTATTTTTCTAAGATTAAAGGGAATACTTTCTAGCTCTAACTTACCCGCCTCGATTTTAGATAAATCAAGAATATCATTGATTAAAATTAGTAAAGATTCAGCGGAGGTATTAAGTGTTTCTATATATTCTTGTTGTTCTACATTTAACTCAGTTGTTTCTAACAATTGAGACATGCCAATCACAGCATTCATTGGAGTCCGAATTTCGTGGCTCATATTGGCTAAAAACTCGTCTTTGGTTCGACTTGCATGTTCGGCCACTTCTTTCGCGGCTAATGCCACCTCTTTCGCTTTTTTGGCACTTCTAGTTGCTTTTTTTAGTTCCTTTTCTGTATTTATCCGCCGTTTCATTTCAACTTGCAATTGGCGGTTTGAGCGAGAAATTATAAACAAAATGGTTAAGAAAATAAGTAGCGTTGGCGCTCCCCATTTCAAAACGGAACGTAAATCAAAGCCTACATTCACTTCTATCGCTAGCCAATTATTTATTATGGCATTTTTTTCTTTTGTGGTGATACTTTGTAATGCTTTGTTAAGAATAGGAATTAAAGGTTCTAGTCCTTTTCTGACTCCAAAAGACAATGAATCCCTATAGTCCGTGTAAACTGCCACTCTAAAATTATACTTGTCGGAAGCGCGTATTTTATGTGTGATTATTGCTAGGTTATCGATGTAACCAAAAGCGTCACCCTCTGCAACAAGTTCAAAACCTTCACTAATATTTTTAACCTGTTTTAGTTTGATTGTTGGATAGTGTTCTTTTAATTGATCTTCAATATCATAATCTCTGATGACAGCTATAACTTTATTGTCTAAATCCTCAAGTGATTGAACATATTCCGCACTATTTTTAGTGACAACCACATTTGGAAAGTCAGCATACGGCTCGGTAAATGAAAGGTACTCTTCTCGACTTTTAGAATGAGTAACCGCTGGTAGCAGATCAATTTTTTTTTGTTTTATTTTATCTAAAACCTTAGTCCAATCACTTTCAGTATCAACGTGCAGCAATACATCAAGGGATAGTTTTTCTGAAATTTTTGAAATAAAGTCAGAACTAATCCCTGAATATTGGCCATCTTTATTTACAAATTCAAATGGTGCCCAAGCAGGATCAATAACGATGTGCAATTGATTGTGATTAGCAAGCCATTCCTGTTCTTTCTGAGTTAAAGTCGATACTAGTGAAGTCTTAAATGACTCAAAAAAAGGGGTTTCGCCCGGCAACCATTTTTTTTCTAGCCTAATTATTTTTTCAATGGAAAGTTTTCTAATACCTTCATTGATTAATGGCAATAGATAAGATTTATCTTTAGGTATCAATGCGTGGGAAGTATTGCTAAAAACAGGTTTTTCTCTTTTATTGAAAGCGCCCACTATGCCTAACTTTCCTAGCTGCGCATTTATATAGGCTGTTTCAGAGAGTATTGCGTCTATCTTTTTTTCGAGTAAGTTATTGATTGATTCATTAGGTTTTGAGGATGATATTGTTTTTATTTGGGGGTAATTTGTTTTTAAATAATTTTCATGAAAAGATCCTTTTCCTACACCTACTTTTTTTCCAGCCAGTTCATCTAAGGATAACGTTTTAGTTTCATCACCATTAAAAAATAAACTAGTTGAATTACGATCGATGGGTAAAGAAAAAACAGCCCATTCTTTGCGTTGATCATTTTCAAACAGCCCAGCGTGAAAGTCCACACTGCCTTCCTTGAGCATTTTTATATTCTGAGGATAGCTTCCGGGAACAAAAACTATTTTTTGGTTAGTGACTGACGACCACTCTTTCCATATGTCGATGTATAGGCCAGCTGGTTTTCCATTTGGTAATATTAGTGAAAACGGCGGATTGTCGTCCATTACCGAAATTCTAAGAATATCTGGAATAACTTTATCGTTGATGTTTGCTTTAACATCTTCAGTTTTTGGCGTCGCTTTTTGTTCTGATTGTGCTAAAACATCTTTTTGACAAGATAGCATACTGAAGAGTAAAACGACTGTGTAAGCAATAAATTGCTTGCAATAATCAAGGCGTTCTTTAGTGATCATAATTAAAATAGTTCACAGTGCTTTAACCCAGAAAACTCAATTTAGAAAGGTTCAAAAGATACAATCTCCATATACCATCCATTATTTTCAGCCAATCGCTCACAACAACAATAGATCGAGATATTTCGGTTAGGTTAAACGGCAAGCCACATTAATAGACGTTAGCCTTAATATTAGTCGACTTTAGGGTTTCTTGCTTCATTTTTCGGCTAAAACTGACAGCTTAATAAACTAAAACTCATACGCTATTTGCACGCCATAAGACGCTGGTCTGTCTACAAATCCATAGAATGTGTTAGTGCCAAAACTATTGATTGATAATGGGACATTTCCAACGTAGGTTAAGATCTTCTCATTCGTTATGTTTTTACCAAAAATAGCAAAGTTAAAATGTTCACCTTCTAAAGCGATTCGTAGATCAACCTTAGTGTAAGAATCAATCTCAAATAATGGATTTAAATTAACATCAACATTTTGGCTCGATGAATGATAAAAGCCTAAGTTACTAGTAAAATAATCAAATATTCCCAAGCTCACTTGTTTCGCATACTGAAAGCCTACATTAGCCGTGAACTCAGGCGTATATTGTCCAGATTTACCAGTGTAATCACACAACCCTGTTTCAGCATTGTAGGAGTCAGGGTCTAACACCGCTTGAAAACTATAACAATTACCATTATCAAAATCTTTAAACTCATGATCTAAATAACCTAAAGAGTAGTTCATGGTTAAGCCTTCACTGATTAGCCAACGCCCATCTATTTCAATTCCTTGCACCTCTGTCTTTTTCGCGTTTCCAACGGTAAAACCAAGTACACCATCAAATTGGCTAACTTGTAAATTATCATAATCCGTTTTGTAATAAGCTGCGTTGAGTTCCAAGGTATTGTCGAGTAGCGACGTCTTAACTCCAAATTCATAAGATGTAGCTTCCTCTTCTTCGAACTCAAAGGAGGAGGTATTATTGGCTCGGGCATCAAAACCACCTGACTTAAATCCAGTCACCGCTGAGCCATAAAACATAATATTGTCACTCAGTTTATATTGTAAACTTAACAGCGGAGTGAGCGATGACTCATCGCGGCTTCCCGACAAACTGTGCCC
>JBMYPE010000272.1:0-3263 GCA_049600015.1 Kangiellaceae bacterium | reverse complement strand
TGTGTTTCCATCATTATCACCGAGTGGAGTCGGGTTGTCATTAAACCCATCTAGAAGACCGTCACTGGGATTGGTCAATTGACCATTTTGATTGTTTACCAGTGTATTTTTCAATCCGCTAAAAAGCTTCTTAAGTACCGAGTCATCAATGACACCCGTTAATTCCTTAGCGATATTTTTAATATCTGATAAATGAAGGCTCGAATCATAAATGGGGAGTATCTTAGGATCTGACGGGCCAAACGGCACATTATTTGAATTTTGCGGTAAAGTTGGAAAATTGTGATGGTCATTGCCGCCAATGATATTCATATCTATTTCCTAAAAAAGGTATTTTGATAGGAATTTATCGGCTTTTAAAATACGGTCTTTAAAAAGACTTCAAAATTCTTAATAAAATCAATGCCGTAAACTACGTTTATAAAGAAATTCTTTAATTCTGGCTAATTGAGAATTAATTCTTTGTCTCGCATAAGGATCTTCCGTTTGAACGTTGAGTGCTTGGTAGTACTGGTTTCTAGCACCAATCAAATCGCCCATAGCGAGCAAATAATTCCCTTCTGTTTCGAATACTTCAGAGTGATGTCCAGATAGTTCTTGAGCTTGAGATAAATGTTTTAGCAGATAAGGCGCTTGAATTGTCATATGTATATTTTCTAAAAGTAGTTCGCGAGCTTCTTTTGCTTGATTGTTGGCGATTAATAATTTTGCGCTCATTTCGATTAATGCTAAATTGCCTGGTATTTTGTCTAAAAAATCTTTAATGATTGGTAAGGATCGTTGAGGCGTTCCTTTTTCTATGTCAAGTTCCGCCAAGGCTATGGCATAAGTAGTTTGTTTAGGTGAATTTTTTCTTAATTGTTGTAATAGTTTTTCGGCTTTTTTTAGTTGCTTAGCTCTGGCCAGCAAAATGGCATATCCATAGATTTTTGCATTGGTATCAAATTCTCCAGCTTTGTATTGACTGTTAGCTGATTGTATTAGCGTCGGTGTGATTCGTGCGGTAATCGCTTTAATTTTCTCTTTAATGAGGGCATAAGTTGGTTTTTCTATAACCGGTCTATTTGGAAATTCGGCTGCTCGTAATCTAACGTCGGTGATTCGATTTCGAGAGAGCGGGTGGGTTCTTAAAAACTCTAACGAGTTAGATTGGTATCGACTATTCTGCTGCATTTTTTCAAAAAAGCTCACTGCTGCGTCGGGATCAAAGCCTGCTCGATACATCGTAGTAATGCCAATTCTATCCGCCTCGGATTCATTGGATCGTGTGTGGTTAATAATTGCTTGTTGCGCCAGTCCTTGAGAACCAGCTATCGCTGCCATGGCGCCATCAGAACCACTGGTTTGACTGGCGATTAAAATAGCAGCAATAAAAGCAGCTAATGAAGGGATTGCCATTTGGCTTTGCAGCTCTATTCTTCTCGCTAAGTGTCTTTGAGTCACATGCGCTATTTCGTGTCCGACCACAGATGCTAATTCACTTTCATTTTCTGTTTTGACAATTAAACCGGTGTGAAAGCCGATATAGCCTCCTGGCAATGCAAATGCATTAATTGAAGAGTCTTGAATCACAAAAAATAGAAAAGGTCGATCAGAGGCTCGTAAGTTATTTTCGACTAACTTAAAACCTAAATGTTGGATGTAATCGTTGACTTCGGGATCGTTCATTATTGGCGCGATTGCTCGCAATTGACGCATGTATGAATCACCGATTGCTTGTTCGTTCGCTAAACTGAGTGCTTGTGATGCGCTACTGCCAATATCGGGAAGGTTGTTGTCCGCCGCCTTAGAATGTTGGATTAAAAACAAAGTAAAAAGAAGCGAATATGCAATGCAAAAAACTGTTATTTTGAAATAAGTCTTACTCAATTTACTTCCTTCACCTTTGCTGGGATTTTTATTCGACACCCATTAGAGAACACTTTAGTTATAGACACGTCTAGCCTATTTAGTTCATTCATTGTATGAAAATTAAAAGAGTAAGTATAGCCCTGATAGACTGTAAAAATAACTCCTTAAAACTGTTTATAATCAATGGGATGGGGTGTCTAGTTAGAAGTTACATCAACTTTAGGTTTAATTTGAGCTGGATATCACATTTTTAAGAACAATTAAATATTGGCGAAACTTTTTCAATACTTCTATTGTCAAAGTTGAGCTGAGAGGAAATTACCAAGTTAAAGATTCCTTTAGCCATCAAATCAATCGACTAGTGAGGTAGGTTTTATATGAAAAGACAAAAGAGAGATAGATTAGAAAGAGCACATAGTAAAGGTTATAACGCAGGTATTTCAGGCAAGACAAGTGAAGCGTGTCCATTTTCAGCAACCGAAATCAAAGAGCATTGGCTGGGTGGATGGCGAGAGGCCAAAGCCATAGTGGGAGAAGGGTACTTTAATTAAAGACAGTGGTACTTTAATTGACAGTAAAACCCGATTAAGAATTAAATAAAAACCGACCTGTTTAGGTCGGTTTTTTTATTTAGATTAATAGCTAACTATTAAAACTCAGCAGTCTTCGGTGCTCTTGGAAATGGAATAACATCCCTAATATTTTGCATTCCAGTCGCATAAATGACAGCTCGCTCAAATCCCATTCCAAATCCTGAGTGAGGAACCGTACCGAAACGACGTAAATCTCGATACCACCAGTAGTTTTCCTTTGGTAATCCCATTTGCTCAATTCTGGCGTCAAGCACATCCAATCTTTCTTCACGTTGACTGCCGCCAACTAATTCACCAATTCCAGGTGCCAAAATATCCATGGCAGCTACCGTTTTCTCATCATCATTCATCCGCATGTAAAATGCTTTAATGTCCTTAGGGTAGTTCATCAAGATGATTGGTTTTCCTACTTTTTCTTCGGCAAGATATCGTTCATGTTCGGATTGTAAATCAGTACCCCAAGAAACAGGATACTCAAATTTCTTTTTTGAGTTTTGTAAAATCTTAACCGCTTCTGTGTATTCCATTCGTTCAAAGTCATCATTCACAACTGATTCGAGTCTTTGAATAACTGTTTTATCGACGCGTTGATTAAAAAATGCGAGATCATCTCCGCGCTCATCTAACACGGCTTTAAAAATATATTTCATCATCGATTCTGCTACGTCAGCATTGATGGTTAAATCAGCAAATGCGATTTCAGGTTCCACCATCCAAAACTCAGCTAAATGCCTAGTTGTATTAGAGTTTTCAGCTCTAAAAGTAGGACCAAATGTATAAACCTTAGACATAGCTAAGCAATAAGACTCTACATTTAGT
>JBMYPE010000271.1:0-3298 GCA_049600015.1 Kangiellaceae bacterium | reverse complement strand
CCTAGTGCTCGTCTATAGTGTTTCATATTTTTAAGCGATAATTTCAACAGGTAGTCAAATCCGCCTGCGACCATATCACATTCAATCACCTCTTCAATAGTAATGATTTCCTCTTTAAATTGTTTGAAAGAGTTATGAGTTGTTTTGTTAAGAGATACGGTAATATAAGCAGTCATGTCATAACCAAGTTTTTCATGGTTAATTACAGCCGCATAGTGGTTTATATAACCTTCTTTTTCTAACCATTTAACTCTATCTAAACATGGACTAGGGCTTAAGTGAACTTTCTTAGATAGTTCCACATTAGACATTCTTCCGTTGCTTTGAAGTTCGGATAATATCTTCTTATCAATTTTATCTAGTGAGGTTTTCATATTTATATTATGCTGAAATAATATCTAAATATTGGTAATTATACTGTAAAAACTGAAAATAACGTAACATATCTTGGTTATTATGCAATATTATAGCATCGAAATTTTGAAGGCTGTCAAAAGGTTATTGGCTCTTTCTCGCTCTTCTCAGGGTTTTATTGCGTTTTAATGATCGATTTACATCGGATTGTTTTAAGAGAAGAGTTTTATATTTACAGATGGATAATAAAATTTAAATTTTAGGTGCGCACAAATGTTGCTAACTCAACCAATCAACACAGCCAATACCACACGTCAAAAAATTAGAGATTTTTATCGTCAAGATGAAAACCAAGTACTCGAAACTATTATCCCGCAAGCAGAAATGGGCGTTATTGCTAGAAGTAGGACTTGGGAACGGGCGAGGCAGTTGATTGTAGAAATAAGAAACGTACAGTCTGGCAAGGGTGGAGTGGATGCATTATTGCAAGAGTTTGCGATTTCATCTGAAGAAGGGGTTGTGTTGATGTGTTTAGCCGAAGCGCTTTTGCGAGTTCCGGATAAGTTAACTGCCGATGAATTAATTAGAGATAAGTTAAGTGGTGGCGATTGGATTTCACATATTGGGCAAAGTGATTCTATGTTTGTTAATGCTTCATCTTGGGGGCTTTTATTAACCGGTAAGTTAGTCAATTACCGAAAAGAAGATAAGAAAGATCAGTTTGGCATTATGAAAAAAATGGTGGGTCGATTAGGTGAACCAGTGATTAGAAACGCTGTTCGCCAGTCCATGGAATTAATGGGCTCTCAGTTTGTCATGGGCGTTACTATTAATAAGGCGTTAAAACGAGCACGTGCTATGGAAGAAAAAGGGTATACCTATTCTTATGATATGTTGGGCGAAGGTGCTCGCACTATGCAAGATGCGGATCGGTACTTTGAAAGCTATATGAATGCAATTCGAGAGATAGGGCGTGCTGCCAAAAATAAAGGGCCGATTAACAGCCCAGGTATATCAATTAAATTGTCCGCGATACATCCTAGATATGAATTTACTCACGCTAAACGAGTGATGGATGAATTAGTGCCACGATTAAAAAGTCTAGCAATGGAAGCTAAGAAATTTGATATTGGTTTTACCGTAGATGCCGAAGAAGCTGATCGATTAGATATTTCTTTAGACGTGATTGAAGCGGTATTTACCGATAATGATTTAGGCGACTGGCAAGGTTTTGGTATGGCGGTGCAAGCTTACCAAAAGCGAGCCATCTATGTGATTGATTGGATTAATGAATTAACTCAATCGACTAATCGAAAAATGATGGTCAGGTTAGTAAAAGGCGCTTATTGGGATACCGAGATTAAAGAAAGTCAGGCAGAAGGTTTTGATGGTTTTCCTGTTTTTACACGCAAAGCATCAACAGATGTTTCATACCAAGCTTGTGCAAAGAAAATGTTGAACATGAGAGAAAAAATCTACCCTCAATTTGCCTCTCATAATGCTTACACAGTATCAACTATTTTAGAAATGAATGCTGATACGGCGTTTTATAGAAATGCTAATAATCAACATACTGGTTTTGAATTTCAGCGGCTGCATGGAATGGGTGAGTCGCTATTTGATCAGGTTGTTAGTAAAGAAAATGTCGCTTGTCGAGTTTATGCTCCGGTTGGAGCGCACGTCGATCTATTAGCTTACTTAGTAAGAAGACTTTTAGAAAATGGTGCTAACAGTTCGTTTGTTAATAATATCGTTGATGAAAATGTTTCAGTTGAATCGTTACTTTCCGATCCGTTAGAAACGGTCATGTTATGGAATGACAAACATAATGCTCAAATTGCTTTGCCAAATAACCTTTACGGAAAAGAAAGAAAAAATTCAATCGGTTTAGATTTAACAGATACCAACAGATTGCAGTCTTTAGAGTCTAATTTGGATCATTGGTTAAAGTCGATAAACAATGAAAACTCACTCAGTGCGAATGAAAAATTGACTCAAACAGATTATTTAAATGTGATCAATCCCGCTAACCATTCTGAAGTTTTAAATACACTTCAAAAAGATGATCAAGCTGCGATGTTAGAAAAACTGAACTTAGCACAAAATACATTTGAGACTTGGTCAAAAACAGGTGTGAGCGAAAGAGCCATATTATTAAATAAAATGGCAGATTCACTTGAACAAAATATGGATGAGCTAATGGCAATCTGTATTAAAGAAGCGGGTAAGACAGCGCAAGATAGTGTTGCAGAAGTTCGAGAAGCGGTAGATTTTTGTCGTTACTATGCAATACAAGCAGAAAAAATGATGGCAGATTCTGAGGCTACTTTGAAACCATTAGGTGTTGTACTTTGTATTAGTCCGTGGAATTTCCCATTGGCCATTTTTCTTGGACAAGTTTCTGCTGCGTTAGCTTGTGGTAATACGGTAGTCGCAAAACCAGCCGAACAAACATCATTAATTGCTGTAAGAGCAATAGAGTTATTAGAAGAATGTGGAATGCCAAAAGGTGTCGTTTCTTTACTTCAAGCTCGTGGTAGTCAAGTAGGAAAAGTGATTGTTCCAGACGAAAGAATTAAAGCGGTTATGTTTACTGGTTCTACAGACGTAGGAAGTTGGATGGCAAAAACATTAGCAGAGCGAGGTGGTGCGCCAATTCCATTAATTGCGGAAACCGGCGGGCAAAATTGTATGATTGTTGACTCAACTGCATTACCAGAGCAAGTAGTTGATGATGTGATTGCTTCTGGATTTCAAAGCGCCGGACAACGCTGCTCTGCGATGCGAGTTTTATTTGTGCAAGATGGCATTGCCGATAAAGTGATCAAAATGATTGTTGGCGCAATGAAAGAATTAAAAGTCGGCGACCCGTCAAAATTGAGCACTGATATAGGACCAGTTATTGACGATAAAGCCTTATCCAGTTTAAACCAGCACGTTGAAT
>JBMYPE010000270.1:0-3301 GCA_049600015.1 Kangiellaceae bacterium | reverse complement strand
GATCAACAACGGCTTATCCTTAATATTATAATCTTTGTTATCGCTGCATTTATTCTCATTTTTATGTTATTAGGAAAACTCTTATCTTCAACTGAATCAACATCATTTAAGCAGTCCGATAATCAAGAAAGAGTTGCCCATATGAGTTATGAAACAAATGAGTTAAACTCGCAGGAAAAAAAGGATGCCTGAGCTCCCCGAAGTAGAAACAACAAAAAATGGAATTTCGCCTTTTGCAATTGGTAACAAAATCAAAAAAGTGATTGTCCGTCAATCCAAGCTTAGATGGCCAGTGGATCAAAATTTACTAAACGCTCTAAAAAATAAAACCATAAATAACTGCACAAGACGCGGTAAGTACTTGCAGTTAGAAACAGAAAGTGGAGCTATTTTAATTCACTTGGGTATGTCTGGTAGTTTACGAATTGTTGAGAATGAAAAAGCAGAAAAACATGATCATGTAGATATTAATCTAAGTAACGGGAAATCAATCAGATATAACGATCCAAGACGCTTTGGTTGTGTGTTAGTTAATCATCAGGGCAACGAGCATCCATTGCTTGTAAAATTGGGAGTAGAGCCACTATCAGATGACTTTGATGATGATTTCTTATTCCGCAACTCAAGAAAGCGCAGTATGCCTGTGAAGTCATTTATTATGAATGGGCATATTGTGGTGGGTGTCGGCAATATTTATGCGCAAGAGGCATTATTTTCCAGTGGCATTCACCCTAATCGACCGGCAAGCAAAATATCTAAAAAACGTTATAGCCTATTAACTAATAATATAAGACAGGTTTTAAATGACGCAATAAAAGCAGGTGGTAGTAGTTTAAAGGATTTTACTGGGGCAGATGGCAAGCCAGGTTATTTTCAACAGACACTTAACGTATATGGAAGAAAAGATGAGCCATGTTTCCTTTGCGAAAGAAAGTTAAAACAAATAACCATTGGCCAAAGAAGTACGGTATTTTGTTCCAAATGCCAAACTTAACCATTTTGCGCTTCTTTTTGCAGCAGGCATAAAAAAACCCAGGCTCGCTGGGTTTTTAGAGGCTTGTTACCTTTTCAGGTAATTAAACTATGCAATGCTTAATGCAATTACTTAATTTTAGCTTCTTTATACATAACGTGTTGACGAACAACCGGATCATACTTTTTGAACTCAAGCTTATTAGGTGTGCTTCGCTTGTTTTTGTCAGTCGTGTAAAAGTGACCTGTTCCTGCTGATGATACTAATTTAATTTTATCTCTCATAATAGTCTCCCTTTACCTTAAACTTTTACGCCGTTTTGACGAATTGTAGCTAATACAGCGTCAATACCTTTCTTGTCGATAATGCGCATACCTTTTGCAGATAAACGTAACTTAACAAAACGGTTTTCACTTTCTACCCAAAAACGGTGAGAATGAAGGTTAGGCAAAAAACGACGACGAGTGCGGTTTTTTGCATGTGAAACATTGTTTCCTGCTACTGGGCGTTTTCCAGTAACTTGACATACTCTTGACATGACTAAAGCCTCTTTATTCCAAATATTAAATACTTACTTTCTAGCTAGTATTTAATGTATAAGCATAAGGCTTATTTCAATTAAACAACCAGCAAAATTCTGTTTTTGATACTCAGCCAATATCAAGGAAAAGGCTTAAGAATCAAGGCGACAAAGCTGCTTTTTACTCTATTTCAAAAGCTATTTTTCCTTTCTGTCGCGGAAAGGGCGCACTTTATACCAAAATCAAAGGGATAATACAATAAAATTAGAAAACAATTACACTCAAATGCTTTTAAATCTGTGAGTTCAGTCGCCTTGCAAATTCGATATTTCTAATGAAAAGGGCTACAATTTAGTTAAAGTAAAGCTAGGAATTTCAGAAATGATCAGTATCAATGAGCAAACGGAAGTTTTTAATACAGCCAATATAAAGCTTCACGCCTTAACTCAGTCTTTTGTGTCTGCATTAGCTGAAAAAAATGTAGATAAGCAGCAGTTAGATACCCAAGCAATCCAAACCTCCGGATTCAGACCAAACCATCTGTACGTCATTCAAAGCGGTTCAGTCGCTGTAGAATATGATGAAACAGACTTATTCCTTTATGAAGAAAACGACCTACTAATCCCTCATTCTATGGAAGAGTTTGACGAATTAGAGCTTTATTACACCGTCAAGTCCGACGTGGTAATTGACGCTTATGACTTAAATGCGATTATAGATTTAATGACTTCAAACAAGGCCCTTATTTCTAGTTGGTTTGCCATCAACAATTTAGTTCAGCTACAAATGAATCAAATCGTTGCTAAATTAACAGACAAAGAAGAAAGAGCTAATCCAGGTTTTAGTCACTTTAAAGCTGGATCAAAGATTATATCAGAAGGCGATGAAGCTGATTACGTCTACTCTGTGACAAGCGGCAAAGCGGTTGCCATGCATAACGGTGTTGAAGTAGGTGAAATCAAACAAGATGAAATCTTTGGCGCAATTGCAGTTCTCACAGAGCAAAAACGTACGGCTACAGTCATTGCAAAAACTAATTGCTCAGTTTTAATGGTGCATAAAGATGAGTTTTCTAAGATGGTTCACTCTCATCCACATTTGTTTATGAATATCATTAATAGCCTTGCGGATAATATTAAGTCATTGAATGATAAGTTGGCTGAGAATTAGAGTTTAGGAATTGTGCACTCCCCGATGTTAAAACAATAATTGTAAGTGCCGCGTATTTGCCGTATTATTTGGTCATAAATGAAGACATATATAATAAAACCTTAAATAATCAGGTTAAAAGATGAATAACTTATCAGTAGAATTGATGTCGAATAGTGGTCATATTGAGCCAAAATTAGTCGCCAAACGATTTCATACAACACTGGAAGAGGTTGGTTATTTCACCGGTGTAGCCCTTAGTACTTTACAAAAACGCGATCGAATGATTAGCGCTAAAGCTCAAAACCAACTGCAGTTAGTATTAGATATCATTTCAAAAATTACACCATGGGCGGGTAATACCTATAAGGCCTATGCATGGTATCGTAGTGAACCAATCCCAGCTTTTGGTGGATTAACAGCAGAGAACTTAGTCACTAATGGTCAGGCCAAAATTGTCAAAAATTATATTGAACAAATCGCATTAGGCGGTTATGCCTAAAAACTTAATCGGGTTTAATGGTATTGTATTCCGAGCGCACAATCCAAAGTGGGCATACCAGCCAGATTCTGGTGAAGGTGCTGCTAGATTAGGTGGTCGCTTTAACCCAAAGGGCACGCCCGCTTTTTATACTTCACTGAGTCAAATAGGCGCATT
>JBMYPE010000269.1:0-3302 GCA_049600015.1 Kangiellaceae bacterium | reverse complement strand
AAAAAAATGATATCTACTAAACGGGTATTTCATAACACAGAAGATTGTCCTATTCGTAATGTGGTGGCACAAATAGGCGACAAATGGTCGGTACTTATTTTATTCACACTTGTAGAGGGAGCTGATCGATTTAACTCCTTAAAATCCAGAGTAGTTGGCATCTCACAACGCATGCTTACTCAAACACTCCGTGACTTGGAACGTGAAGGCTATGTGAATAGAACGGTCTACCCTGAAGTACCGGTAAAAGTAGAGTATAAACTAACAGATATGGGCAATAATCTAATTAAACCATTATATCAATTGGTTTCTTGGGCACAGAAGCACCATGACGAAATAAAGCATTCTCGCAAAGCATATGACGATAAATTAGCAAAATCTTAAAATTGCTAGACATTAATGCGGATAGTTTCCTGAGATTTTCGTTTTAAACCAAACGTCGAGAGCGTAAAGAATCTAGATCGTTTTGTTGTCAGCGATAACGCTTGTACAACCAATGAATGTATTTCCATTGCATTTTTAGTTTTTTGACATTTCACTTCAATTTAAAGTACTCTTTGAGTGTTTAGCGAAGTTTGAAATTGAAATTCGCGGATGAAAAATAAATACAAAAATAAAAAGGATAGAATAATTTGTTTAAATTAATCGGATGTCTGCTTTTAACGTTTCTTTTTCTTTCTGGTTGCAGTACTAAACAGAAAGCATCCAGTATTCCTCTCAACAAAAAAACTGCTCAAATATCAGAACAAGACAATCAATTAAAAAAACAACAGCTAAAACTACAACAAGAAAAATTAAAACAAGCGCAAAAACTGAAAATCGCATCTTTTTATAAAAACATACCTGACTGCTCGTCCGGAAGTTTTAGTTTGAAAGATTTAATGGTTGACGAAATTAGAGTATCAAATAACGATACTTTTACCATTTCATCTACACTTCAGGTGATGGGGTATAACGTTTTAAATCTTCAAAATAAGACACATCAGTCTAAAAGTTTTGGCTGTAAAGATTTACCTGTTGTTGTGGTGCCATTCCAATCAGCAGAACAAAAATTGTCATTTCCCACAATCGAGCCATCTGAGTCTAATCCAAACTCGGTCAATACACTTACTAAATCAAATGCGGCAGAGATTGATCGTTTTCTTGTTTACTATCATCCAAAACAAGCCGATCAATTTGAAAAAATAAATTGGCTTGTTGCTGAAAGATTAGATATCCCTGCAGCCCAAGTTTACATAGAAACAATGGTCTTAGAAGTAAGGCAAGAAGACAGTGAAGAGTTTGGAATAGATTACAAAAGAGTCAATGGTGATAAGTCATTATCTTTAGGGAGTTTGGTGCCTGGGTCAGATATCTTAAACTACATTAGTGATCAAATTACCAATGTTGATGGTGTCCGAGTTTTCACCCCAGGCTATGGAAGCCGCACTCGTTTAAAAGCACTTATTGACGAGGGAAAAGCTGAAGTTTTATCTCGCCCAAGTATTTTAGCATTGAGTAATCGGCAGGCAGTTATTCAAGTGGTTGACGTTATACAAACCCCAGAACTATCAAGCACTTTAAGCAGCAACGGCGAACTTAATATAAGCTCTTATGAATTTAATCCTTTACTAATAGGCATTACATTAAATTTAAGACCTAGAGTTTCAGCAGATCGTAATTGGCTCAGCCTTGAGATAGACGCTACAGTGGAAGCTGAAGATGATGAAAACTCAGGTGAAGTGTTTGCAGCGACAGAAAGTGGTGAACAAGTCTTGCTGGCTGAAAAACAAGGTTCTAATAGTAAAAAAGTTAAAACTTTTGTTCGTATCCCAGACAGAACACCAATCATCATTGGTGGATTGGTGGGCACTCAAAATGAAGAACGCGAAAGTAAAATTCCGCTGTTGGGTGACATACCTGGTATTGGGAAACTATTCACATCGATCGATAATGAAAAACAAAAACGTGAAATTATTATTGTGCTTACGCCATACATTTTGGCAGAAGACTCTACCAGTATTCACACGCTACAACCAAGCGACTATGTTAATGATAAAGCTGAAGAATCGATTCTTTTTGATGAGCAGCCGCACAAATAAATTAAGACAATTCAATTAGTATTTTTTAAGCTACCTGCATCAACATCCTCTCTAATCTCCGGTAGCTTAAAGCTTCAGCTAAATGAGCTTGTTTAACCATTTCACTCTTTTCCAGATCAGCAATGGTACGAGAAACGCGCAAAATCCGATGATAAGCTCTCGCTGAAAATTTCAATTTTTCTAACACCGCTAATATAAAATCTTCTGCGCCGGCTTCAAAATTAACTTCATTTTCAAGCTCTTTAGGATTCAAGAACGAATTACATTTACCGCGTACTTTAATTTGATGTGCCATCGTTTCTATCACTCTTTTTCGTACCGTTTCAGAAGGCTCACATTTCGCATCAGGTATATTTTTTAATTCTTCTTGAGTCATGGCTGGAACATCGACATGCATATCAATTCGATCAATAAAAGGGCCGGATAGCTTTAATAAATAACGCCTAATTTTATCTGATGTACAGCGACAAACGCCTCTAGGGTTACCAAAATGCCCACAAGGACAAGGGTTCATTGCCGCCAAAAATTGAAATTTAGCGGGGTATTCAGCTCTGCGAGTGGCACGAGAAATAGTTACTTTCCCAGATTCTAAAGGCTCCCGCAAAACTTCTAATACCCTTCTTTCAAATTCAGGCAGTTCGTCTAAAAATAATACCCCTTGATGTGCAAGAGAAATTTCACCCGGTTTTGGGTTACTTCCTCCGCCAACCATTGCAGCGGCGGATGCCGTATGATGGGGCGATCTAAAAGGTCTTCGTTTCCAATAGCGGGTATCTAGTCCATGATCGCTAACTGATGTGATCGCGGCAGATTCAATTGCTTCAGCTTCACTTAATTCAGGCAATATCCCCGCAAGTCGAGTGGCTAGCATGGTTTTTCCTGTGCCTGGAGGACCAATAAAAAGTAGATTGTGTCGTCCAGCGGCAGCAACTTCTAATGCCCTTTTAGCTGCATATTGCCCTTTCACTTCGATTAGATCGGGCGCTTTAACCAAAGTTGAAATATTATTTTGTGGTTGTAATTCTTCAATATCTAAGTCTCTTTGACCTTGTAGATAAGCACATACTTGTAAAAGATGATTACCCCCCACGCAATGCTGCTTACCCACTAGAGAGGCTTCTGAAAGGTTTTGATTAGGAATGACTAGTTTTCTATCGTTTCTTTTAGCCGCCAATACTGCGGGCAATATTCCATTCACTTGACGTAACTCACCAGATAAAG
>JBMYPE010000268.1:0-3312 GCA_049600015.1 Kangiellaceae bacterium | reverse complement strand
ATCTTTAATGCTATTACGCAAGCTTGCTTGCCGGCAGATCGACATATTTCAATAAATCCTGTATTACTTTATCGCTTGTTACATTATCTGCTTCTGCTTGGAAATTTAGTAAAACTCTATGACGTAATACGGCTGGCGCAACTTGTTGAATATCATTCAATTCCACTGAATAACGATGGCTTAAAATTGCATTTGCTTTCGCACATAAAACCAAAGCTTGTCCCGCTCTAGGACCTGCTCCCCAGCTAATATAGCGATGAAAATCATTGCCGTCGTTATTCTTAAACTCATTAGAACCTTCATCTTTCGTAGGTCTAGTCTCTCTGACTATTCTTGTAATGTAACTGAGCAAACTGTCTGAAATTTCTATCTCTCGAACCAAGCCCTGTAGCATCAGCATTTCTTCACTAGAAAGTAATGAGTTTAATTTTACTTGGCGATTATCAGTGGTTCGTTTGAGTATTTCAATTTCTTCATCCTGATTAGGGTAGCCCACTCGAATATACATTAAAAACCGGTCGAGTTGTGCTTCAGGTAAAGGGTAAGTTCCAGATTGTTCTACAGGATTTTGCGTCGCTAAAACGAAAAAGGGAGCCGGTAATTGATAAGTTTCTCCACCATAACTAACGTGTTTTTCTTGCATCGCTTCTAATAATGCTGCTTGAGTTTTTGGCGGCGTTCGATTGATTTCGTCTGCGAGAAATATGTTGGTGAATATAGGACCTTTTTGAAATTTAAAAAATCGTTTACCGGTTGAATGATCTTCTTCCAATATTTCAGTTCCTACGATGTCACTTGGCATTAAATCGGGCGTAAACTGTACTCGGTTAAATTGTAAATCCAAAGTTTTAGCTAGCGTGCTCACTAATAGCGTTTTTGCCAGACCGGGAACACCTTCCAGCAAGCAATGTCCACCAGATAACAAACTGATCATTAATTCATTAACAACATTATCTTGACCGACTATTACTTTCGCTATTTCTTTTTTTACATTGGTAAGTTTATTGAGTTGTTCTCGTATTTCTTTTTGGTTCATTATTTTATTCTATTTTGGTTATTAAAAATGTATGCAGTGTGAAAAACAATTCGCCATCAATCCCTCTTCGCAAAGGAGGAAGCTATTTTGAATTAACCTCTATTCTAGGATGGGAAGAGAAGATTTATTTTAAGCGGTCATAGCATAAACCACTATATTCACTGCAAAGCGCGTGTTATCAACCGCTAAAAATCGTTTATTTCTGAAATCATAATCCCATTCGCAACCGAGATCTTTATTACTGTATAACACAGCAATTCTGCCATCTATTTCAATTGCTTTTAAGTAGTCATGGACGAGGTCGTCTCCCCAACCATTAAGCTCCAACCCCGTATCAGGTGGCCCATCAAACTTGAAAAACGACGAATATATTTCATGATCATTTGGAATTTTATTTAGAGCTTTAGGACCAAATATCTTCGCCATTTGTTCTTCAAAACTTTTCGCGAAAACGCCATCAATATCATGGTTGCAGTCATCTACAAAAACAAATCCGCCATTCCTAACATAGGTTTCAAAATTTTGACGTTCTTCGTAATTGAATTCCACTAGCCGATGACCCGCTAAATAGCAAAATGGGGATTGCAACATTGAATCATCAGAAAGCGGAATAATCCTTTCATTTAAGTCGACTTTTATATTGGTATATTCAATTAATGAGTTGAGCACGTTTGCTGGCATTCGTTCATCGACATCCCAATCGCCCGACTCATAACTAAGTCGGGTAAAGTAAAAATCGAAATACTCTTTTGCAGATATTTTTGCGGTAGGCAATAAAGAAAATGCGGGAATAGAAGCGGCGCAACCTGATAATCTTAATGCATTTTTTATCAGATCACGTCGTTTCATTAGATATATAAAAATTAGCTATAAAAAGTTTAAACAGCGTCAGATAAACTACTGAAGGTAAAGTCTCTAATTTTCATAGGTGGCACCATGTTACCATTGATTCTAACAGGTTTACCTAAGGCTTCAATATTGTTTAACATAACGATTGGACTTTCATTAAAACGGAAATTTTTAACTGGATGCTTAATTTTCCCATTTTCAATATAAAAAGTTCCATCACGAGTTAACCCAGTGTAAAGCAACGTCTGAGGGTCGAGTTGACGAATATACCACAAGCGAGTCACTAAAATTCCGCGACGTGTATTCTTAATCATTTCTTCTAACGACTCATCACCACCATCCATAATCCACTGGTTTCCACCCGTCGCTGTTGGATTGTACTTAGTGCCGGTTTTGTCCGCCCAATAACGCGAGTTTTGCAAAGTTTTGATTTTACCTTTTTTTATCCAGTAAGTTTTTCCAACGGGCGCACCATCCCCAGCGAATGGTGGTGTAGGTACTTCCGGATGCTGGGGATCAGACCAAATGTTCACGCGCTCATCAAACATTTTTTCTCCCAGTTTATTTTTAGGCGCATCTTTTTCACCTTCTTTAGCTTTGTAGCTTAAAAAGCTGCGTCCTTCATCAGCGGCTCTTTGCCCCATATTGTTAAACAAACGGCCGATTAATCCGACACTGGCAGCAGGCTCTAAAATGACGGTGTATTTTCCTGGCTCAAGCTCTTTTGCATCAACCGAACCTAACGATTTTTCGATGGCAATTTGAGACGCTTTCGCTGTGTCCATTTTATTAATATCAGAAAAATCTCTGGTGACCCAACCGCTCCCTCGTCCATCTTCTGTTCTGATGGTCGCAGAAAAATTAACATTGGTTGCCACGTTATAGGCAAACACGCCCGAGGAATTCATGATGGCTGACATAGTATAGCTATCGGTTAAAAAGCCACTCGCCACTAATTTATTTTTCTTGGAGGGCGTAATGCCATCATCCGCTGCTTTTGCTCTAAACTCAGGACTCACATTAGCAGTAGATTCGAAATAGGTGTTTGATTTCGTATATTTCTGCGGGCCTAAATTTGGCATAAACTCAGGATTGTCTGGCGCTAATTTAGCGAGTTCTTCTGCGCGTCTCACCACTTTTTCTAATGAAGCATCATCAAACTCATTAATTGTTGCCACACCCACTTTTTTTCCAAAAGAAGACTGAACGGCTAAAGTTAAATCGCTCACCTCACCGGCAGTAGTGACTGTATTTCTCGCGTAACGAATATTGCCTGTTAACTGCCCATTCAAATTACACTCACACTCATCAGCTTTCGAAAACGAGAGAACTTTTGTTAATATCGCTTTTGCTTTTTTTTCAGTTATTATTGACATTGCTTCACCCCTTATACTTTACGCTTTGTATTTAGCACGTTGATATTATTG
>JBMYPE010000267.1:0-3326 GCA_049600015.1 Kangiellaceae bacterium | reverse complement strand
AGTTAGAGAACTTAATGTTGCTTGGATTTCTTTATACGCTTTAGAATCTGATGAAAAATCCCGCCCCAAAATTTCAACACTTTTTAATGTGTTTGCTAATTGCACGGCTAATTTTTGTTGATTAGAACTAGCGAGTAAAGATTCTAAGTTTTGACTCACTTTTTGAAATTCTTTCGCAGTATTAGTTATTTCACTAATTAGTTCATTGGCATTTTTGGATAACGCACTTAATTCTAACGCATTTAATTCATCCATAAACTGACTCGCCTTTTCTGTAATTTGAGTCAAGCTTCCTGACATGGTAGGAATTACTTTAAAGCCTTCAAAATATTGGATATGACTTATAGGTTGATCATCATAATGTTGTAACTCGATAAACAATTGACCTGTTAACAAACTTCCTGTTTTTAAAGACGCTTTCAATCCTTTTTTAATCCATAAATCATTTTGTTCCACCATACGATTAACACCTTCATCATTATCAGGTAGAAAAACTCGTCCTGGTTGCAAGCCAACCAACACCGGTATTTTAAAGTCTTCTTTAAATAATTCCTTTGACTCTTTTAATAAAACATTCGTCGATAAAACATTTCCAATTAATACGCCCCTATATTCTACCGGAGCACCTACGTCTAACCCTCTAATCGTATCACTAACCAAAATAATGTACTTTGCTGAATGTTTATATCGTTGATCACTTGCTGTTTTGTAGTCAGGAAAGATATCAAAGAAAGCTCTTTCCGTGATTGCTTCGCCAACTTCCATACCTTCAGGTACATCAAAAGTAACACCATTGGTTAATAATGTTTCAACATTTCCCGTATTAACCGATAAACCATCTGCATTTAAATCAACTTTCAAACCACTGACATCCCAAAATTTGGTATTACTAGTTACCAATTTATGATACGGCGCTTTAATAAAGGCATTGTAATAAACCACCCTTTCTTCAAAATTAAAATAAATATGTTCAAATTGACCAACAGTTAATCCTTTATAAATAATGGGATCGCCTTCGGAGTAAGCAAACTGATCATCACTATTTAAGGTAATATGCAAACCAGGCGCACCTGGAGGTGTAATTGGTGGCTCACTTAATCCAACATAACTCGTTTGCTGTGTTTCCGATTTTCCTGCAGTCAATTCGATATAAACACCTGAAATAAGTGTGCTTAATCCAGAGATGCCGCTAAGTGAAACTTTAGGTGAAACAATCCATAGTTTGCTATCTTCGACTAACAATTTTTCCGCTGATTTTGACATTCTTGCTGTCACAATCACGCCATCTGCTTTTTCGTTGAGTTGAATAGAAACCACTTTACCTATATCAACATTTAAGGATTTTATTTTGGTTTTTCCTGCTTCCATTCCTTCCGCTGATTTGAACGCGATATTAATTAGAGGGCCTTGGCTGCTCCATTGGTAATAGACCATCCAACCCCCAATCAAAATTGCGATTAAGGGGACTAGCCAAATTTTTGAAATTTTCGGCAATGCTTTTATTTCTGCATGGTTTTGATTAATATCTGTCATAATTACCTTTTTAAACTCTCTCCACCAAAATCTCTCTACTCACTTTTTAATATATTTGATTTCCAAATAAGTTTTGGTTCAAAACTCATTGCAGCGAGCATAGTTACAATTACCACACCTGAAAAAGAAATGGTTGCAGCTCCTGGATAAATAGTCATTGTATTCCCTAACTGTATTAAACTGGCTAAAATAATAACAACAAAGACATCCACCATTGACCAGCGTCCAACAAATTCGGCAAGGCGGTACAATTTTATTCTTTCTCGCCTAAATCGCACACTATTAGTTTGAACTGAATAGTTTAACCATATTAATGCGAGTATTTTTGCGACTGGCACAATAATGCTAGCGATAAAAATGACAAATGCTATAGGAATTGAACCTAGCTCCCACAAAAGTATAACACCACCTAAAATAGTACTGGGATCGTCTTGCCCCAATAATCTTGTGTTCATAATTGGTAGTACATTCGCGGGAATAAAAAGAATAATGGAAGTCAAAATTAGTGCCCATGTCTTTTGAATACTCAGTTTTTCTTGGTCAGATAAATCATTGACCCTCTGTTCATTTTCTAATAATGACAAACTTTTGTTCTCTGAAGATTTCTGTTCGGATTCATTCAAGTTTTCTTCATTTGAAATTGATTGTGCATAATCAAGCATGTTTAATAACGCTTGCTTGTCGATATAAAGAACAGTGGCCGTCATCGCTATCGAAAAAAATAAAAATGCATAAAATGAAGGACCTAGAATCACATCGGCTAGAGATACTAGCTTGATCAAACTGACAAATGCGCCGACTAAAAATATTTCAACCATACTCCAAGGTAACACTAAAAATAAATATTTCATCACCTGATGTCCGTTTGCAGGGTAGCGCTCTTTTTTTAATGGGATAAATAGATATAGCAAAGTACATAAAAGAAAGATTGGTGTGATATAAATAGTTATCAACTCTATCAACGCTAGAAACCAATAATCATTTTCTACCAATATTTGAAAACTCATAAACAGACTCATGCTATTTTCTAACCCATTTGATTTAAATAGCAAAAATTCAAATGGTAACGAAAGTAACAAGAAAATAATGGCAGTGAGAGAAAATGCCAATATCGAATCGATCATATTGTGAGGATATCTGAGAAGTACGAACCCACAACGGGAACAATGAGCCTTTTGTCCCACATTTAAATTATTCACTGTTACCGCTAATTCACATTCGTGGCATGTTAGGGTGACTGGTTGGTGTTTTCGTTGCATTTTTGGAATTATTTTTTGTACCACGTCATATGGTTATCATTTATGATTCACTAAAGCTTTTTAGCGTTTCACCCACTAATTGATAACCAACCCACTCACTTTTAGGATTAGCACCAATGGATTCGTAGAACTTGATTGCCGGCTCATTCCAATCTAATACGCTCCATTCGAAACGTCCACAATCATTAGCGACTGCTATTTTCGCTAAGTATTTTAATAATTTTTTACCCGCACCTAAACCTCTGTACTGTGGAGAAACATAGAGATCTTCTAAATAGAGCCCATTCTTACCTAACCAAGTGGAGTAGTTATAAAAATAGACAGCAAAGCCAATAGCAACATTATCTTGTTCACAAATCAATGCTTTTACCGTGGAGTCTTTCGCAAATATAGAGTGCTCAATGTCGGAAACATTAGCTAAAACTTCCTCTTCCGCTTTTTCATACACAGCTAGATCTCTCACAAAACCAAGAATGATCTTAGAATCTTCAACTGTTGCCTCGCGAATTTCAATACTATTCATAATTTTTACCG
>JBMYPE010000266.1:0-3326 GCA_049600015.1 Kangiellaceae bacterium | reverse complement strand
ATAAATTTTGTTGAAAAAGTCAATAAATCACCAGAAAAGAAAACCATGTTCGAGTCGGTGGCAAATTTTGTTGATCAAATGATGCCTCTAGCGAACAAGGCAGCCAGTAAAATAGGATTAGATCCCAAAATATTATTAGCTCAAGCTGCCTTAGAAACAGGTTGGGGAAAACATATTATTCATGATTCCAATGGAAAACCAAGCTATAACCTTTTTGGAATTAAAGACTCAAAATCTTGGCAAGGAGAATCTGTAAAGATTGATACCCTAGAAGTGGAGTCTGGAGAATTTGTGAAAAGAAAAGAAAATTTTCGTTCTTATTCAAGTTTTGAAAAATCATTTGAAGATTTTATTCAGTTTATTTCTGAAAGTCCTAGATATCAAGGAGCGATGAAATTAGTGCATGATGCAAAAGCGTTTATTACTTCAATACAAGACGCTGGCTATGCGACTGATCCGCAATACGCTAACAAAATAATTAATATATTTAATCGAAACTTAGTTGATTAATACATTTACAATTTCCTTGATTGAAAAGGAATTGTGTTTACGGAGAGAAAAATGCCAAGTATATTTGGAATAAGTATTTCTGGCTTGTTAAGCAATCAAGCAGCTCTAAATACGACATCGCATAATATCGCAAATGCGAACACGGAAGGCTACAGCCGACAGCGAGTTGATTTAGGCACTAGCCATCCTGAATTTATTGGTGGTAATTATTTTGGTTCGGGTGTGGAAGTTTCACAAGTCCGAAGAATTTTTGAACAAACTCATCAATTAGAAATTCAATCTGCCACTGCAAATTTTATGCGACTCGACACTTACCTTTCACAAGCCGGTCGAGTTGATGGAATGTTAGCAGACAGTGAAAACGGCTTAAACAATGCCATTCAAAATTTTTTTACTGCTGTGCAAGGTGTGGCAAATGATCCAGCATCAATAGCTGCAAGACAAGTCATGTTAGATCAAGCGGGTGGATTAGTCTCTCGGTTTGATTCAATACACAATCAACTAGAGGCTCAAACCACTCAAGTGAATGCGAGTATAGATTCGATTGCAAAAGAAATTTCTTCTCTAGGTGTTTCTATAGCAGAATTGAATCAACAAATTTCCGGTTCGCCAGGTAATCCACCGCCAGATTTACTTGATCAAAGGGATTTAGCAATTACGAAATTAAGTGAGTTGGTTTCTGTACAAACTACCACGCAAGAAGATGGTAGCCTTAATGTGTTTATTGGTTCGGGACAGTCTTTAGTGGTGGGAGCAATTTCTACTGAACTAGTTGCCACTGTTGATCCTCAAGATCCAAAAGCAATGAGATTGGTGTTAAGAACCAATTCAGCTGATATAAACGTGACGGAGAATTTAACTGGTGGACAATTAGGCGGTTTAAGAGATGTCATCTCTGAAATTCTTGAACCTGCTTTTAACACACTAGGCAGAGTTGCCATTGCTATTTCTGATTCACTTAATCAACAAAGCCAGTTGGGACTGGATTTAAATAACGAATTGGGCAATCAACTTTTTACTGATATAAACGACCCAGACATTGCAAATGCGAGAGTTACAGGTAGCGTTAATAACACAGGAACTTCTTCCATAAGTTTAAACATTGATGATCCATCACTGTTAACTGACTCTAACTACACCTTATATTTTCAAGGTGGAAATTATCAAGTCATAGATCAATCGAGCAATGCAACCATTGCTACTTTTGCTGCGCCCGGGTCGGTGCCAGCAACTGTCGCGGTCGCAGGGATTGGAGTGACTATTAGTTTTGATTCAGGTGCTTCGGTTGATGGTGATACCTTCAACATGCAACCAACTCGAAATTTTTCTCAAGAAATTGCAGTGGCTATTTCTTCAGCGGAACAAATTGCAGCAGCATCGCCTGTTAGAGCAACATTTAGTCAAGCTAACATCGGTAGTGGCGAAATTATTGGTACGAGCGTGACTGACACTACCACCACTCAATTTACCGGTGTGACTGGAAATTTAAATCCTCCGATTCGAATCGAGTTTGATTCCCCGCCGGGTGTAGCGGGAGAGTTTTCAATTTACGATATGTCCTCTGGGTCACCGGTGTTGATTACTGGCGGAATATCAGGCTATCAAGCAAATCAAGATAATGACATGTTAGCTCTCGCTGGCGCTCCGTTTGATACTTATGGTTATGAAATCACCTTAGCGGGCGATCCTCAACCGGGTGATAGTTTTGATATAAGTTACAATAACAATGGCGCGGGAGATAACACGAATATCAGTCTTTTAGGCGAATTACAGCAAGCAACTACTTTAGATAATGGAAGTTCTAGCTTTCAACAAGCTTTTGGTCGAATTATTAGCACAGTGGGCGTTAACACTCAGTCCGCAGAAATAAAACGAGACGCAGCTGAGAGTATTTTATTCCAAACCAAAGAAAGACGAGAAAGTTTATCCGGCGTAAATTTAGATGAAGAAGCGGCTAACTTAATGAAGTTTCAGCAAGCTTATGAGGCATCTGCACAAGTCATTAATGTTGCAAGGACCTTGTTTCAAACCATGTTAGATTCTGTGAGATAGAAAGGAATTAGGTTTAATGTAAAGGCAACTTATTATGAGAATTTCAACATCACAAATTACCAGTGCTGGCGTTCGACAAATGCTTTTACGCCAAGCCGAAGTGCAACACACTCAGCTTCAACTAGCGACACAATTACGAGTACTAAAGCCGTCTGACGATCCTGTTGCTGCAACAACCATTAGTGCGCTCAGTTCAGAAATTTCTCAACTTGAGCAATACAATATCAATGCTGATGCAGCAAAAACAAGCAATGAATTAGAGGAAACCGTTCTTTCTAGCGTCACTGATTTATTATTTCGTGTCAAAGAATTGATGGTGTCATTAGGAAACGGAACTTATGATGAAAATTCTTTAAATAATATTGGTGTCGAATTAGAAGAGAGATTGCATGAAGCATTAGGATTAGCCAATACACAAACCGCTACGGGAGATTATATTTTTAGCGGAAGCCAAGTAAAAACAAAACCATTTACTCAGGATTCGAGCGGTAATTATATTTACAATGGTGATCAAAGCCAGCGACTATTAAGAGTAAGTAGTGGTGTTGTAGAACCTATTAGTGATTCAGGCTTTGATGTATTCATCAACGCTTTAACCGGGAATGGTAAATTTTCTGTGAGCTCTAACTCAACGAATACCGGCACCGCAACCATTTCGCCAGGTAGCTATTCAGCACCACCTAACTTTTTATCGGAACCTTACACAATTACCTTTGGAACCAATGTAGCAGGGGAAACAACTTACACTGTGACGGGCGATACAA
>JBMYPE010000265.1:0-3347 GCA_049600015.1 Kangiellaceae bacterium | reverse complement strand
CATGATTCCTAATTGGCTAGAACTATCAAAAAATGGACAGTTTGAAAGTGCCGCAGAATTAATGCACGAGACAAATCCATTACCTGAAATTTGCGGTCGAGTTTGTCCGCAAGATAGATTATGCGAACAAGCCTGTACTTTACATACTGGTTTTGGCGAAGTGACCATAGGTGAAATAGAAAAAACGATTACAGATAAAGCATTAGCAAATAACTGGCGCCCTGATCTAAGTAATATAAAATCAAGCGATAAAAGTGTCGCTGTAATAGGCGCTGGTCCAGCAGGCCTAGGGTGTGCCGAGTTATTGGCCAGAAATGGCGTCAAGGTGATTGTATATGATCGATATCCAGAGATTGGTGGGCTATTAACTTTTGGTATTCCAGGTTTTAAACTTGAAAAAGATGTGATCAGAAAACGTCGACAATTTTTAGAAGATTTAGGCATTGAATTTAGGCTCAATGTTAACGTCGGCGAAGACTTGAGCATTGAGGAGATTAGAGATAAAAACGATGCGGTTTTTTTAGGCTTAGGCTGTTATACAAGTTTACATGGCGACCTAAAAGGGCGAAATCATAACGGTGTGATAAAAGCGTTAGATTACTTAGTTGGAAATATAAAACATCAAGAGAAGTATAAAATTAATGGTTGTGATTATGAAAACATGCAAGGCAAAAAAGTTTTAGTTCTTGGTGGTGGTGACACAGCAATGGATTGTGTTCGATCTGCAGTCAGACAAAACGCTGATTCAGTGACATGTGTTTATAGAAAAGATAAAGCGGCAATGCCAGGTTCTCCAAGAGAAGTGCAAAATGCAATTGAAGAAGGTGTTGAGTTTATATTTAATCACCAGCCTACAGAAATACTGGAAGAAAATGATAGAGTGACTGGTGTTCTGTTTGATATCACAAACACTGACCTTCCAAAAAGTTCAGACGCTGTGATTTTACAAGCTGACATTGTCATCATTGCCTTTGGTTTTTCTGCAAGTCCACCCTCATGGATTGATGATTTAGGCGTCAAGACTAACCAAAACGGATTAGTTAAAACTGATAAAAATACTTTAACTAGCGTGTGTAATATTTACGCAGGCGGCGATATGGTAAGTGGAGCTGATCTAGTTGTCACAGCTATCGCGCAAGGGCGAGAAGCCGCTAGAGATATTTTAGAGAGTTTTCGCATTTAATAGCCTCTTTCATAAAGAATATATTAGCAGGAATAGTGTGTGCCAAAGATTAAGAAAGTGAGTGCAGAAATATTAGCTAAGCGTTGACTTTACGGTCAATTTTTCAGAAATATTTTTTAAGATGTATGATTAGATTTCCACTATCTTGGTGGAGGGTAAATCGAATTCTTTATTCCGCAAAACTCTTTGATTTATTAGGGCTTATTGGGTAAACTTGCGCCAGAAATTTGTACAGATAAACTTAGCTTGGAAATCTAACCTTCAATTTTAAGTTTTTAGTTATATATTAAGCACTTATAAAGTGCTTTTGTTGTTTTTGGAGTCGTCATAAAAAATGCCAATTATTACTTTACCTGATGGAAGTAAGCGAGAATTTGATACAGATGTTACTGTCTATCAAGTCGCGGCAGATATCGGTCCAGGACTTGCTAAAGCAGCTTTAGCTGGTCGCGTTAATGGAGAGCTTGTTGATACTAGTTTTGTAATGACTAGTGATTCTGAATTGGCACTTATCACTGAAAGAGACGAAGAGGGACTGGAAGTCATTCGCCATTCTTGTGCACATTTGTTAGCTCAAGCAGTTCAATCATTATTTCCAAAAGCCCAAGTGACTATTGGTCCAGTGATTGACAATGGCTTTTACTATGATTTTGCGTTTTCTCGACCTTTCACACCAGAAGACTTAGAAGCTATCGAAAAGAAAATGACAGAAATTTGTAAGCAAGACTTGCCGGTTTCACGTTCTACTATGATGCGAGATGAAGCGGTTGAATTTTTTCAAAATATGGGCGAGTCTTATAAAGCGGAAATTATTCAAGGAATACCTGAAGGTGAAGAATTATCTTTGTATCGTCAAGGCGATTTCATTGATTTATGCCGTGGGCCCCACGTTCCTAGCACTGGAAAAATTAAAGCGTTTAAGTTAATGAAATTAGCTGGCGCATATTGGCGAGGTGATTCTAACAATGAAATGCTACAAAGAATTTACGGAACTTGTTGGGCAAATAAAAAGGATTTAAAGAAGTATCTATTTCGTTTAGAAGAAGCAGAAAAGCGAGACCATCGGAAAATTGGAAAACAACAAGAGTTATTCCACTTTCAAGAAGATGCGCCGGGTATGGTTTTTTGGCATGCGAATGGTTGGAGTATTTTTAAAGAGCTTGAACGATATATTCGTATTGTCACTAGCAATACAGATTATCAAGAAGTCAAAACACCGCAAATTATGGACAGAACGCTCTGGGAAAAGTCTGGGCATTGGGATAAATACCATGATGGTATGTTTTCCACAGAGTCTGAAAGTAGGGTTTATGCCATCAAACCGATGAATTGTCCCGGCCATGTACAAATTTTTAATCAAGGTCTTAAATCTTACCGCGATTTACCTTTGCGGTTAGCCGAATTTGGTTCTTGTCATAGAAATGAACCATCAGGATCTTTACACGGACTCATGCGAGTTAGAGCATTTACTCAAGACGATGCTCACGTATTTTGTACAGAAGAACAGATTCAAGACGAAGTAGGTCATTTAATTGATACCATTTATAATGTCTATGCAGACTTTGGTTTTGAGAATATTGAAATTAAGCTTTCCACAAGACCTGAGAAAAGAGTGGGTTCGGATGAGTCTTGGGATCAAGCAGAAGAAGCATTAAAAGCATCACTCGAATCTAAAAATATCGAGTATGAAGTATTACCTGGTGAAGGCGCATTTTATGGACCAAAAATTGAGTTTTCTTTACGTGATTGTTTAGAAAGAGTTTGGCAATGTGGAACAGTTCAATTGGACTTTTCAATGCCTGGCCGTTTAAGTGCTGAATATGTGGCTGAAGATGGAAGCAAAAAAACGCCGGTAATGATTCATCGAGCTATCTTAGGTTCGCTTGAAAGATTTATAGGTATTTTAATCGAAGAATATGCTGGCAAATTCCCAACTTGGTTGGCACCAACTCAAGTCGCTATTATGAATATAACGGACAAACAAGCGGATTTTGTGCGAAAAAGTGCTAAAATATTGAAATCTCGCGGCCTAAGAGTCAATTCGGACTTGAGAAACGAGAAAATCGGCTTTAAAATCCGTCAACATACCCTACAGAGAACACCTTATTTACTTGTTGTTGGTGATAGAGAGGTTGAAACTGAAACAGTTTCCGTTCGATCTAGA
>JBMYPE010000264.1:0-3355 GCA_049600015.1 Kangiellaceae bacterium | reverse complement strand
AAGCTCGGGTATCAAGCAATAATAATGAGTCTCCTGATTTAACCTTTTTACCAATTTGAACAAACACTTTGTTAATTTGTGAGTTTGTTTCACTTGATAGTGTAGATTCGTTAGCCGGTATAACAATTCCTCCTGCGCTGATAGTCGATGCTATCGAGTTGATTTCTACTTTAGCGGTTCGTAAATTCGATTTGTTAACGGTGGGCGTAAGTAGCCAATGTATAAAAAACAATAGAGAAGTCAAAATAAGCAAAGCAGAGATGATTTTCAAACCAGCGATATTTCGCCGTTTAGCAATATTTGATTGTGATAGGGGTTGATCCATTGAGTCTTTCTATTTTTGTTAAATATAAGTTATCTCTAATCAATAACTATGCCAATCACAAATATAAATAAAAACCTAGTTTAATCAGAGGGTTATATAAAATTAATAAATATCAATTGAATTGTTAATCGTTCGCTAATGAACAGGTTAAATGTAAGTGTTCATTAGTGAACACATTATTTTAGAGCAGTTGTTTTAGACTAAAATTGGTGATTTGTTTTATCGAGAAAGAATTTTCAAGAAACAAAATGATTTTTATATTTAATCACTAAAGGAAATACTAATAAACTCAAAACCCCAGCTATGAGAAAGTGCATTTGATAACCTAATTCTGTCGCAGAGATCCCACTTGTGGAAGACGCAAAAATTGTCATTGTGACGACAATACAGGCTTGAATAGTATAGTCGCTTCCGGCACATTCTTTTCTGCAATGATCCATCATTGCAGTAAAAAGTGCTGCGGTTGCAAGGCCTCCTGTAAAATGTTCTAAAGTGCTTAATATATAAACCAAGGGTTTTACTATCATCTTCATTGATGCCAAACTTTCTATAGATAGCAAAGCCCAAGCGCTGACGGCAATGGCTTGAATAATTGCAAATAAAAGTAGCGATCTATACCTTCCTAACTTATTCACCAATAATCCACCAACAACGGCTCCTAAAAGCCCTGCCGAAAAACCTGCAATTCCCAAAATAAGAGCGATATCTTTAATACTAAAACCTGAATCGACTAGCAAAGGTCTAACCATAGCTCCACCTAATGCATCACCAAATTTGTAAATAAGGATAATCACTAACCACAGACCTAGATGAGGAAGTTTGAAAAAAGCGATGAAATGTGAAAATGTGAGGTTTTCTTGTTCGGTAATATATTTTTTTTCATTAAAAAATATAACGGGTAATGTTGTAAGGAAAAATATAGCTGATAGGATCCAGAGAGAATATTGCCATCCTAAAATAGTAAACCAACTAAGTAACAGACCTCCACCGAGAATCATCCCCACCCGATACCCAGCAACTTGGATACCGTTACCAATGCCACGTTCATTTTCGGCTAAGAAATTAACCGCTAATCCATCGGTTGCTATATCTTGCGTTGCAGTAAATAGGTTCATCAGAAAAAAACCGACAAACAAAATGACAATGGCTTCATTGACAATAAAAGGGAGTTCTAAAAATGACATAACAATTAGACACGCTATGGCAATTAAATTTGACCACAAAATCCACAGTTTTCTAGAACCGAATTTATCTACTGCAGGTGCCCACAAAAACTTAAGTGCCCAAGGTAAAGCTAAAGCACTACTAAAGCCAATTGTTTTTAAATCAACGCCTTCAACTCTTAATAACACAGGCAAAGTTTGGGTAAAAAAACCATAGGGTAAGCCCTGCGCTATATATAGGCTAATTAGTAAACAAAATTTTTGATTTCGGGTGAATCGCAAGTTGTTACTTTCCTATGTTTTTTCGATTAAGATTCTATCCGTCAACTTATCATAAAAGAGGCAATGTGCGCATTAATTCATTATGATATGGTTAACTCTCAACAATAAACTTAATCAATGGTGACTATAGATAATGCTTATCGCTTTGCTAGTAATATTTGCTTTTCTGCTAGTGCTAGCACCTCAATGGTGGGTTAAATATATGCTTTCAAAACATAATAAAACACTAGATGGAATGCCTGGTTCAGGGGGCGAATTAGCAGTTCACCTACTTGAGCAATTTGAGCTTTCAAAGGTGAAGGTAGAGGCGGCTGAAGAAGGTGGCGATCACTATGACCCCCAAGATAACGCAGTCAGGCTTAGCCCAAGTTACTTGGATAGACGTTCGCTAACAGCAGTGGCGGTCGCGGCTCATGAAGTAGGGCATGCCATACAATTCAATCGTAATGAAAAAGTCAGCTTGTTAAGAAAACGATATCTGCCAAAAGCCCATATTATCCAAAAAGTTGGCATATATTTTTTGATGGGGTTACCTATGGTAACGGCATTAATTAGAGTTCCTCATGTCGTGGGTTTAACTGCTGCGGCTGGTGTACTAACTCTAATGTCTTCCGTATTGATATATGCAGCAATATTGCCAGAGGAATGGGATGCGAGTTTTAATAAAGCGCTACCTATTTTAGAGAAAGGTAATTATGTTCCTCAAGAATATATACCTGCTATTCGTCAAGTCTTGAGAGCTTGCGCTTTAACTTATGTGGCAGCAGCCTTGGCGGATGTGCTCAGATGGTGGCGCTGGTTGGCTATTTTGAGGGCGTTGAGGTAGAGAAAAGAATGTTTCAAATAAAAATCATGTTAATGGAAGGTTTGTAAATCAATCATGTCAAAATTTTTACGTGAGAAATTAAAATCAAAAATAGCATTGGTACTAGCTGTTGTTTCTATTCTATTAAACCTTTATTTTATTTGGGGTGCGCTTTGTCTTTTTTGGGCATTTGAAAATATTAAAAATGAAGAGACGTATTTTGTAGAAAAAGTAGAAAAGATTGCCAACCCAATTTTGTATTGGATAATTATAGGTGTGTGGTTAAGCATGGGCGGATATTACATTTATTATGATTTAGTATATTGAACACTGCTCCATTTAAAAGACAAACTCTTGGTATTAATTACTTAAAAAGTCTATCTCTTGAATGGAGAGATTTCACCTATAGAAATTTTAATTCAACCTGTAAAATTATTTTAAAAGTACAATGCTTGTCTCACGATTTATCATGTTTTTTCTTATTTGAATCACTTGGTTTCCAACTTGGCGGCATGAAAAAATGACCTATCGCCTCTGAAATACTGGATGCTTTAAACATTTTAGAAAACAATCCTAAGTAACCATGAAAAAACACTTTCAATGGGTTGATAGAGTTTATTGGAGGTAATACACCGTATATCACAGTTTCTTTTTCTTCTTCAAAAGTTCCAAACAGTTTGTCCCAAACAATTAGAATACCTGCATAGTTTTTATCGATATATTGAGGGTTTGAGCCGTGATGTACCCTGTGATGAGATGGAGTGTTCATAACTGATTCGA
>JBMYPE010000263.1:0-3401 GCA_049600015.1 Kangiellaceae bacterium | reverse complement strand
GAATAAGTGCCACTATTGGTAGCTGCATTATAGTAAACCACTCGCATTTTAGCTTCTGGATATCGTCCAGAACCTTCTTGACCCGCATAAACTCTTGATGATCTGGCTAGATCACTTGCTCTAAATGCAACTGCTTCAAAACCCTTATTTTTCCTCTTAGGGCGGCCGGATAGCTGAATATTGCTCTCTCCGTAATAGTAGCCATCATCTATAGTATCATCATCCATTTTAACTCGATGCGCATAGTTTGCTTCTGTCACTATCATTAAAGAACGACCGTTGATAAAACTGACGCCTTCGGTATCATTGTTCATATTTCCGACTTTTTTAATTCGACCTAGAAAATTGAAATCTCGATCGTAACGATAAAGAATTCCCGTATTGTTTTGAATAACAAAATATTCCCCTCGGTATGGATCCCAAGTAATCCCCGAAGCGTTAGTTCCAATTTCATTCAACGGAAAAGCTTTTGATTTATGCTTATATTGTTCTACCTTAAAAGCGCTAAATTTGTCATTTTGTGATCCATGATATAAGCCCATCAAATATTTTTGCTCAGAGCCTTTGATGTTATCACTAACTTGGCTCTGAGAATCTGTTGAAACTTCTGTTTTTGTATTTTTGGGCATATTTGAACAATTTGTGAGTATCAGCAATGCAACTAATGTAAATACTATTTTTGCGACTTGGTGCTGAAACATGATTGAAGGCAAATATTGGTTTGACGGTTTGATAGTTCTAATATCCTAGAGTAGGTTTTAATCTTCTTTGTTCAAGTGAGAGAATAGCATAGCAGAGCATAAACCGTAATAAAGTAAAGTGGGAATATTGAGGTAAATTGTAGGACTTTTTAAAGTTTACAAATTAATTGTGTGAGGTTGTTCACAGCGATCAGATATTCATAGTATTTTGAGAATCATTTCCTAATGCAACCAGATTAAATGTCCGATAATAGACTTAACTTAAAGAAATTAGCCGATATTATTTCTGCAGTGGTGGCATTTACAATGAATCAAACTAACTTCAATAATTTGAGCATGACCTTTCTTTCTCATCATCATCTACAATTGATGTTAGGTTTAGTTAAGCAGAGCCTGCTGGTCGCTTTAATTTCAGTAATGCTTTTAGCTTGTAATTCAGAGGATGAGCAAGATGACGAAGAAGAGCCCATAGTTCAAAAAACTCTCATTCTTGAGTTTAATGGCATGGGAAGTGTTTCTGATACAGCAAATATAGTTAGTTGTGAATCAAACTGCAATACGCTGATCGATCAAAATAGCAGTATTGTTTTAAACGCTACAGCGGCGATTGGTTATAGTTTTTTACAATGGAATGGAGCGTGCTCAGGAAGTGGCTCTTGCAGTGTTGCAATGGATTCTGATAAAACGGTAGCCGCTGTGTTTGTTGAAGAAGAGCAAGAGCCAGACCAATTTACGCTTTCTCTTAGTAAAACTGGGAACGGCAGTATTTCTTCAAATCCAGGCGGTATCAATTGTGGCACCAGTTGTAGCGCTGACTTTGATTCAAATTCCTCCATCACTTTATCGGCTGAGCCAGCGAATGGTTATGTTTTTGATCGCTGGACAGGTGCTTGCTCTGGCACCGCTGAATGTTCAGTCACTATGACTGCTAATAAAAGTGTTGGTGTTGTGTTTAACGAGGAAGTATCAGTTCAAGAGTATACATTAAGTGTTAATGTGAATGGTTCGGGAGATGTAACCTCTTCACCTGGCGGAATTAATTGTGGAAGTGACTGCTCCGAACTTTATGTCGAAAACTCACAAATTACTTTAACCGCTACGCCCAATAGTGGATGGATTTTTAACGGGTGGAGTGGAAGTTGTTCGGGTCAAACGACTTGTGTTGTTAACATGAATGCAAGTAAGTCTGTGACTGCTAGTTATATAGAAGAATCAATTGAAACTCACTTGTTAACGGTCAGCCTTTCTGGTGATGGCAGCGTCACTTCTACGCCCGTTGGAATTAATTGTGGCTCCGACTGCTCAGAAAATTATGAAGAGAATACTCAAGTCGATCTAGTGGCGACTGCTTCATCAGGCTACGTATTTAGTGCTTGGAGTGGCGCTTGCTCGGGCGCGGGTTCTTGTAGTATTAGTATGAATTCCACCAAGAATGTCACGGCAATCTTTGAAGAAGAAGTTCTTGAGCAGTATGAGTTAGACGTTGTGGTATCCGGTGCCGGCAATGTGATCTCGTCCCCTTCAGGAATAGATTGTGGATCTGATTGTAGTCAAACTTATGATGAAGGCACATTGATTTCCTTAACTGCTACTGCAGATGATGGGTTTAAATTTAGTCAGTGGAGTGGAGCATGTAGCGGTACTACAACTTGCGAAGTGACCATTGACAGCGCTAAATCAGTCTCCGCAGAATTTGTTTCTTTAGCTAATTTCGATTTAAATGTTACGGTGACAGGTTCTGGAAGTGTCACTTCAAATCCTACAGGGATAGATTGTGGCGGAGATTGCAGTCAGTCATTCGAAGAGAACACCAATGTGAGCATAACCGCAATTCCAGATTCAGGATTTAAATTAGATCATTGGGAGAGTGCTTGTACCGGTAATGGTAGTTGTTCTTTTAATATGGATTCAGACAAAAATTTAACGGCGGTGTTTGTTGAAGATATTGTGCCTGATGTACTAATTGAGAATTACTCTCCATCTGGTGATGCCTTTACTTTAGGTCAAATTCCTAAAGATGCGTCAGGCATTACTTGGCATGCCGGTATACAACAATACCTTATCGTACAAAACAACGCCGCTCGAATTTATCGTTATGATGCAAATTTTGCTTACTTAGGTTCAATTACTGTCAGTGGAATTCATAATGACACCGAAGGATTGTCATACGTTGAAGATAATAAAGTACTAATTATTTCCGAAGATGGCCAAGCTTCAAAATTAGAGATTGATGAAAATACCACCAGCGTTAGTGGACGAATTCCAACTTCTCAAAGATATAAAATAATGGCTCACGGAGGAAATAAAGGCACTGAAGGTATTGCAGTGAGAAAGTCATCAGGTTCCCAGTTAGTTAGAGTTTACGCGGTGAAGGAAGGTACTGGCGGTAGCAATATGCGTGTTGTTTCTTTTGATATGCCAGATCCAGATCCGGGTGTTTTGTTAGATTATCAAAGTAATTTAACCGTTAACGAGCCGTGGAATGCAGACGTTGCTTTAGCTGGGAGTGCGCGCGATTTAGCAGGGGCGGTTTTTGATGAAAGAACCCAAAATCTTATTATTCTCAGCCAAGAAAGCAGGCGAGCCATGCAAGTAGACCCAGATACCGGTTCAATTATATCGACTCTTAATGTAAGTGGTGCCCCTCAGTATGAGGGCGTGACCATCGGTCCAAATGGTGAACTGGTTTTTGTTAGTGAA
>JBMYPE010000262.1:0-3412 GCA_049600015.1 Kangiellaceae bacterium | reverse complement strand
CATCGAAAAAACAATAGAAGTCATAGCTGATGACAAATAACTTTGCGCTTCATATAAAATAAAATAGTTTAAACAAAAGTTTAATAATCCTAATAAAGCCATAAACAAATGTTGTTTCAAAGTGAATTTTAAAGTCAGTCCCATCAATTTACTAATCACTAATATAAGTAGACCAGCTGCGGCAAACCGATAGATTAATGATACCTCAATCGCAACTTCACCAAGTTGAAACTCAATGGCATACCAAGTAGTACCCCATATCAAAACGGTAATAACATACAAGAATGTATTTTTCATTTAGTAAACTCCTCTAGCAAAGAGAAATGATTTAATTGTAAATATACGCTCAATCTGTATACTTAACATCCACAGTTATTCTTAAATGCAACCTATACAGATTAAATGAACGATATGAATTGAGACATCAGTTTTAATCGTCAATTAATGGAGAAAACTAGTCATGCCAAGTCTCGTGGATAAACACAGTGCAAACTTTCTCTACCAGCAAGTAGTCGATTTAATCAATTCGATGTATTCCTCCGGTTCTCTGCGAAATGGCGATAAGTTGCCTTCTCTTAGAAAGTTAAGTAAGCAACTCGATATCAGTGTGCCAACGGTCAAACAGGCTTATGTTGAACTAGAGCGTTTAGGTAGAGTAGAAGCCCGTCCAAAATCGGGGTACTTTTTGAAAGCAGCAGAAATACAATTTAGCTCTCCAAAAAAGGCCTCTTTTGTTCGCAGACCAGTTCCCGTTAGATGCCAATCATTAATAGAAGAATGTTATGAAGTAGTACATTCACCTAACAATTTACAGCTGGGAATCTCTCAACCGGTAATGGCAAGCCCGCCAGATAAAGCGCTTGCCAGAATCATGAGAAGAGTAATAGCTCATGCAGGCCCCAAGGCGATGGCTTACGGACCAATGGATGGCTATTTGCCTTTAAAGCGACAACTTGTTCAGCGCTATTTGCAACAGGGGATCGATGCCCGCCCTGAAGATATTATTATTACTAATGGTGCCCAAGAAGCGCTCGCAATCTCGCTAAAGTGTGTCGCTAAAGCGGGGGATGTTATTGCGGTTGAGTCGCCTACTTATTTTGGTATATTAGAACTAATTGAAAACCTTGGCATGATGGCTTTGGAAATTCCAACTTGCTCTGGAGAAGGAATTTGCATTGATGATTTGCGCGAATCCCTTGACTCGCATACAGTCGCCGCGTGTGTCTTTTCTTCTTTAATTAATAATCCGGTAGGCTCCATGATGTCGGAAGAAAAACGAAAAAACATTGTTAAAGAAGTTGAATCAAGAAATATTCCTTTAATTGAAGATGCCGTATATGGTGAGCTACATTTTAACGAATCTAATCAACTACCCATGCAAGCATACTCAACAAAAGGACTCGTTATAACTTGTAGCTCATTTTCTAAAACGGTGGTTGCTAGCTATCGAGTTGGCTGGCTGTTTAGCAATCGTTTTGAAGAAAAAGCAAAAGGGTTGAAACGGGCATTATCCTGCTCAACCTCATTGTTAAATCAAATTGTGATTTACGAATTTATTCGAGGTGGCGATTATGATCGCCACCTTATTCGGTTAAACCAAACACTGAGGGTTAATAAAGAAAGAATGTTAACTTTGATCACAAAATATTTTCCTGAAAAAACACGAGTATCAAACCCTCGCGGCGGCGGCGTTGTTTGGATAGAACTTCCTGTTGGCTGTGATAGCATTGAACTATTTCGTTTATCTGTGACAGAAAATATTAGTATCACGCCGGGTGTTTTATTTTCTGCTTCTGGTAAATATAAACGTTGTGTTAGAGTGAGTTACGGATTACCTTGGAGTGACGCAATTGAAAACGCAATTGAAAAATTAGGAGCATTTACCCACCAACTATTGGCAAACAAGTTAAAACAGGTGGGTTAAGTTATCTGCTGTGAAAATTTTTTTATCACTGCTTACTAGATCTAGAAAATATTTTTAGAATTAGTTTTTAACGATTTTCTACTAGTGCGATTTTTTTACCATCTGGACTAATTGCTAACCTAGAAATTTTTCCTTTGAAATTTTTTGTTAGATCTTGCACCTTTCTCCAGCCATCATCTACTCGTTTCTTGCCCCAAACATACAAAACATTTTCTTCCACTCTAAATATTTCGCCATTGGGTGCCCAAGTGTAATCATAGTTATTTCCATAAATTGGCGCGATAGGTGTTATTGAGAAATCAGTCGGATCAAACGATTTAATCCATACTTCACTATTTGTTTGTCTATGAACAAAACTAAATAAGTTAGTGTTTGGAATTTGCATAGGAGAACTCGGTAGCGCATTACCACTAACAAATCGACTTTCATCTCGTTTAAGATTAAGATATTGCACACTCCAACCGTATCGAGACCAGAACAAAACATCACCAGTATTTTCATTTACTTGATAATAACCGACCGGTTCTTTTGAATTAAATAACCATTTAGATTGACCATTTTTTTTATTTAATTGCCAAACACTTTGGTATGGATTTCCGCCTTCACTAACAAAACTAATTAAATTATTGTCAGATGTTTTAGGTGAGTATTCACTATGTGGTGTATTCGTTATCTGCTTGGTCTTTTTATTTTTTATATGGTATTCATAAACATCAGTCTGTTCGCCATCTTGAACAGAAACATAAAACAAAGATTTACTGTTACTAGCAAAATAAGGTTGGTTATCATAGCCAAGGTTATTGGAAATGTTGATACCATTGCTTAATTTATAGCTTTCATTTTGACCACTCTTTTGTTGATAAGCTAAATCGAATAGATGGACTTCCGAGTCTGGTGGCGAAACAGGTTGTTCGTCTTCTTCTGAAAAACCGAATGAGCTGAAAACTAAAGAGTTTAAAACTAACCCTACTAAAATAAATGATACACCGATTTGTTTTCTCACAATTACTCTCCTTTATAAATTCAAGATAGCGCATTCAAAACACTGGTTAGAGCAGAATCAAGATCTTCAAGCAACCAATCAACGTGTTTTCTGTGGCTTCTAAACGATAGAATGCAATTTCGAATAACAAAATACTCGTTAATCATAGTACCTGATAAATTGACTCTACCTTTTTTATTCACTTGCTCAATAACGGTTTTGTTAATTTGGTTTAGTCGTTCACAAGATAACTTTACATCATCGTATCGAAACACTGTTAAAGATAATTCAGGCGAAGCAACAATTTCCCAACGACCTGTCTTTATGATCCGTTGATGAAAATAATTCGCTAACTCCAACTTTTCATCAAGCGTATTTCGAAAGACTTCAGCACCCAACATTTTAAACGGAAGCCATACACCTAAACCTCTAAAGGGTCGAGTTAATTCTAACGACATCTCAGAAAAATCCCAAAGCTGCTCTTCTGATGTTTTATTGGGAATGTA
>JBMYPE010000261.1:0-3433 GCA_049600015.1 Kangiellaceae bacterium | reverse complement strand
ATCGGCTGCTAAACAATTTTATAATGAAGTTTGTGAGGGCGTTGCGACAGTTAATCATCTGATACAAAAAGGCATAGATTGTGACGCTCAATCAAAAGGATACTTAAGAGTCGCACATAAACCTAGCATGATCAAACCACTGCAAGAACAAACCAAATTTTTGGAAAGTCTATTTGACTATCAGACTACCTTTTTGGACAGCAAAACAATTAGACAACAATATTTTGATAGCTCTCATGCCTATGGTGCAATTAAGTTTAATGATGGTTACGGGATTAATCCACTCAAATTAGCTTGGGGCTATGCACGTCTGGCAGCAGAGGCCGGAGTAAAAATTTATACTGCCAGTCCTGTTGAACAGATTGTTGCTCTTAATTCACCTAGCGCAGCTTTAAGCAGTGATACTGATAAACACAACTACCAACTAGTCACGCCTTCTGGTTTAGTGAAAGCAAACAAAGTCATAATTGCAACTAATGGTTACACGCCTTTTGAGCTGCACTCCTCATTAAATAAGCGCATGTTACCTGTTTTATCTCAAATCATAGTCACACGTCCTCTAACTAAAGATGAACTAACACAATGTAATTTTTTGACCGACAATGTGGTAATGGATACAAGGGCACTCAAATATTATTTTCGGAAATTGCCGGATAATCGAATACTGTTTGGCGGAAGAGGTGCGATTAATGGAAAAGACGCGGAAGATCCTTACTATGCAAACCGTCTGTTGGGCATTTTAAAAAACAGTTTTCCAGGATTAAATCAATCTGGCAGCAACTCAATAAATATTGAATACGCTTGGTCTGGATGGATTTCTATGGCGTTAGATGATATTCCACATATTGTAAAAGGTGATGAGCAGGGTAATCTTTTTTATAGTGCAGGGTATTGTGGCAATGGCGTTTCTTTTTCAGTTCAAGCAGGTAAAAGGCTTGCTGAAATGGTTGCCGGGATTGCAGTTCCCAAGATTCCCATTTACACTCAAAGGTTACCAAAATTCCCATTTTCACCATTACGAAGAGTAGGGCAATGGGGTTATTTTCAATATGGTAAAGTTAAAGATCGTTGGCTTTAGGCTTTTCTGATAAATACTGACGTGCTCTTCCCGAGAAATAGGCTTTCAATATTGGAGACAAGGCTGCTGGCGTAATCTCTTTCCAATAGTTCCCATTCAACGCATAGTCAGTTGTTTTCAAATCATCGCCTAACTCCCAAAAGATCGGTAGAGGTGTTTTAATAACGCCTATTTCTGCAAAATCCTGTTCCCACTCGTCTCTGTCTAATCGAATAATATAAGTCCCGTGATACGCTTGTTTCATTAATGGCTCTTCCGTTTTTGCTCTTAATCTTTTACAAGGACTGCACCACTGTGCAGTTATCTGAATAAATACGTTAAGCCCTAATCCTTTTGCAAGCTGAGCGTGTTTTTCGATCTCTTGAGAAAGAGGCGTGCCTTGCCACTCTATTTCAGCAATTGTAAAACCATCATAATTTTTATTGATATAAGTCGATTTTTTGGTCGGATGAGAATCACATGAAACAATTAAAAATATAACTGCGATACATACGAAATTTCGATTAAAAAAAATATTATACAAACCAAACTCCCGTATTTATTTGGCAATCTATAGAATCTAACACTATATGAATAATCAAACCTATGCCAAAAATTCTTGTTTTATTTGGGATGCAGAGCAAGCAATAAAAAACAATAGGTATAAGTTGATGAAGTGGGTGAAAACCCACGCTACAACGATCAGCTTGATAAACAGGTGTCGCAAGAAGGTGATCGAGATCAATCATCATTGTCAGCATCATAAAAACCCAACAAATTGACCAGCTTGGTAATTTTTGCAAAATCTGAAACTTAGATGAACCTTTTATATTCCATGGTGACAAATAGTGCTTAAAATAAATGATCGATATGATTAGAGGGGCCAAAAAGTGAAGAATTATATGGATCATATTTTTGCAGGATTTGAATTATATTATCAATCAATCGCTTTGTATAAGGGCTAAACTTGAGATGTCGAAACGCTAATTTTGTAACCTAGTCCTAAGTTTCAGCAAAAACATCGAGTGGTTGTGACTAATTTACTGTGATTAAGCTTGCTTATCCCTGAGATATCACTAAACTTTATAGATTGAGGTTTTTACTTTTTGGTTTTATGTGAAGATCTCAGGTTATCATATTTGAGGCTAAGATTAACAAAAATTAACTAACTAAATTGATTTAGGTTTGTAATAATATCTAGTTGTAATTGTCTCTAAAGCTGTCGTCACATTTGCTAGGTTTTTAAGCTGTTACTTAATCTTGTGGTGTTTTATAAACTAATTCAAATGTAAAGGTACCTTAAATGGCACTAATTAAAGAACCAATCGTATTACCGCATAACATATTAAAAGATCCAACCCTAGAGTGGTTTGTCTCTCAATGCCACAAAAGACGCTACTCCCCTAAAACGACTATCATCTTTGCAGGTGATAAGCCTGAAACACTTTATTTCATCATTAAAGGTTCTGTAACTGTATTAATAGAAGACGATGATGGCAAAGAGTTAGTACTTGCTTACTTAAACTCCGGTGATTTTTTTGGTGAAATGGGGCTTTTTGATGGCGAAAATAACCGAAGCGCGTGGGTAAGAGCCAAAGTCGAAGCTGATTTAGCAGAAATTAGCTACGCAAGATTTCAAGCATTAACTAAAGAAAAACCAGAAATCATGTTCAAACTTGCCGAACAAATGTCTCTAAGACTCAGAAAAACCAGTCGAAAAGTAGGCGATTTGGCATTTATGGATGTTACCGGTCGAGTTGCGAGAGCCTTACTCGATCTAGCAAAAGAACCAGACGCAATAACCCACCCAGACGGAATGCAAATAAAAGTCACTCGCCAAGAATTAGGACGCATTGTGGGATGTTCACGTGAAATGGTCGGTAGAGTACTTAAAGTTCTTGAAGAGCAAGAGCATATTCATGTGAAAGGAAAAACCATGGTGATATTTGGAACACGCTAATAGTTAATCAATTGATCTAATAAAAATAAACTTCTCCAGCTTAAAATCTGTTAGATCAGTTTCTACCAAAAAGAGTGTGCTTTGACGTGCATTCTTTTTCACTAGAGATGTTTTTACACATCAATACCGGCCTTTCTCTCAACTTGAAAAAGTCTCGAACCCTACGAAGCTTGGCACCAACTTGAAAATTCCAGTAAGGCTCTCATTGGTTACAAATGTGACGACGACAACCAAGCTGGCTAGAGTCGTAAATATCAACGCGAATTTATTTTGCGTTCCATGTAGACCCTATTAAATTAAACACTGATTGTATTCAGTACATTTCACAAATATTTTTGAAAAATTTATCAGCGTAAGACTATGACTTTTGTCTTTTAATATTTATAGCGTATCATAAGTTTAAAATTTCTTTAAAT
>JBMYPE010000260.1:0-3444 GCA_049600015.1 Kangiellaceae bacterium | reverse complement strand
ATTAATCATCAGCACGGAAAAAGATTTACCAGCGTTTCAAGCTATATTGAGTGATGGCGCGCAATTTGGCGTTAAATTTCATTATAAAGTTCAAAGTGAACCAAAAGGTGTTGCCGACGCATTTTTGCTGGCTGAAGATTTTATAGGTAAAGACAATTGCTGTTTAGTGCTGGGTGACAACGTCTTTTACGGTCAAGATTTTCAAGCACATTTAGCTAAAGCAACCTCAAAGGAAATGGGGGCGACAATATTCTGTTACCATGTCAAGAATCCTAATCGATACGGTGTGGCAGAGTTTAATGAGCGTAAAAAAATAATTGGAATAGAAGAAAAACCAGTTAATGCAAAATCTAATTGGGCCGTGACGGGTCTATATTTCTTTGATCATCGTGTGGTGGATATGGCAAAACAATTGACTCCTTCAAAACGGGGAGAGCTAGAAATTACCGATTTAATTAATAACTATTTAAACCAAAAAGAATTAGACTCGCAAATGTTGGGCAGAGGATTTGCTTGGTTAGATACAGGAACACATCAATCACTGTTGGACGCCGGACAGTTTGTACAAACAATTGAAAACCGCCAGGGACTTAAGGTCGCTTGTCTAGAAGAAATAGCCTATAGCAAAGGATGGATTAGCGACGAAATGCTAAAAGCACAGATTAGTCTATTTAATCAAACTAGTTACGGAGAGTATTTAGAACGCCTGATCGCTCGCGATTATTAACGTCGATATCTTCTGCTTAAACAACCTTTCACTTCCAAGTCACAAAAGCTGGCATACTGATTGCTTTATTAATACTAACCAATATAAATATTCATGAAATAAATCATTACCCATGATAAATCTCTTGAAACTTATAGCGGTTTTACTCTTAGGAGTAATGCATTGTTCAAATGGATAGGTTGCTGAGAACAGCTTATTTATAAGGGCTTTGCTAGAAGAATTAAGTCGGGTGATTGCTGAGAACAGTCACCAACGCTTATCTTCAGTCGTACGGTAAGGGGTCGCAAGTCGACCCCTTTTCTTTTGACCTGAGTAACGTAGATCTTCCCAAAACTATCCGTAACGGCAATAATTTTCCATTCCTTTAGGCAAATCTTTGCCAATCATCAGAAGCATCATAAATTAAATTTCAAATTATTCCGCCAAAACTTTGACATTGTTTAGTTTGTAAACTAAAACTTATTTATGTTACTAATAAATAACCATTTTTGGTTGTTCTTAGCAATTTAAATAAAAAGACTGAACAATAAAATTAGAAAAACTCGTTCTGTATAGAACTAAGGAAGTTGAATGTATACAAACAAGCAGTTGATGGTGATCGATGATAATGTCAGTCGTAGCCATGATTTAAAAGTAATCTTAGAATTTATTGGTGAGTCCTGCATAGAAAGACGCAGTGATAATTGGAACAATCGTTTTCAAGAGCCAGAATCCTTGGTAGGTATTTTAATAGGTGAACTTAAAAACTACGGAAATGTGTCTCATTTGTTAAAAGAGATTAACCTGTTTGATCCAACAATGCCTGTTGTGATGCTCGATGACTTGCCATTCACAGGTGATGTGTCTCAAGATTTAGCACAGCACGTGGTAGAAAGAATTGTTTGGCCTTTACGTCATAACCAAGTTTTGGAAGTGATCCACACTTGTCAGTTTTGTCGAGAAAATAGTCATGCGCTAAAACAAAAATCCAAGTCTCTTGAGCTGTTCAGAAGCATGGTAGGACAAAGCGACCCAATGCAGCATATACGAAAGCTAATTGAACAAGTGGCAAATACAGATGCGAGTGTTTTAATTCTTGGAGAGTCTGGGACTGGAAAAGAAGTCGCGGCGAGAAACCTTCATTATCTTTCCGAGCGAGCTGAAAAACCTTTTGTGCCTATAAATTGTGGTGCTATTCCGGCAGAACTATTAGAGAGTGAATTGTTCGGACATGAAAAAGGCGCATTTACCGGAGCATTATCAACCAGAAAAGGGCGCTTCGAACTCGCTGAAGGAGGAACTATCTTTTTAGATGAAATTGGTGATATGCCCATGCCAATGCAAGTTAAACTTTTACGAGTATTACAGGAACGAACATTTGAGCGAGTCGGTGGAAGCCAATCAATTAAATCGAATGTTCGTATTATTGCTGCCACACATCGTAATTTAGATATAGAAGTAAAAGAGAATCGCTTTAGAGAAGATTTATTTTATCGACTAAATGTTTTTCCAATTGAAATGCCCTCGTTAAGAGCGCGTAATGAAGATATGCCTTTATTGGTAAACGAGCTAATCGCTAGATTAGAAAATGATAAACGAGGATCTGTAAGACTGAGTCCTAATGCTATTCAGTCATTAATGAAGTGTACATGGCCTGGGAATGTCAGAGAGCTTGCAAATTTAATGGAACGATTATGTATTCTATATCCCTATGGTGTTGTTGATGTTAAAGACCTACCCAGTGAGTATCAAAACACGGAAGGATTAACTGCCTACTCACAACCGCAGTTAGCCGAACGAAGAGTCACCGTAGATCAAAAAATAACGCCAATTGATGTCCACTCCGTTGCCAGCGCGTTGCCGGAGAATGGCGTTAATTTAAAAGAGTTCGTTAAAAAGTTTGAAATATCTTATATTGAACAAGCTTTATCCGAAGAGGATTGGGTAGTGGCTCGCGCAGCCAAACGGCTTGGCATGAGGCGAACGACGTTAGTAGAAAAAATGCGAAAATATGATTTACAAAAAGCCAGTTAATTGACACTGGCTTTTTTTTTGTTCAAATGAAAACGTAAGTCATTGTAAAATAAGGATAATAAAAGTAGGCATAGTAATTGCTCTATCCAATGTAAGGTTGGAATTAAAAGTGAAACATATGGTTTTCACTGATATTTAAAAGAGCAATGAGCATGACAGCATTACAAAAGTTAATCTCTTCTAAAAAAAATGAACTTGAAGTTGACCATTCAAACTCAGATCCGATAGCAATATTATCGCAACTTACAAATAGTCAAAATCAGGCTAAAAACGTGATGTCTGATTTAAATAAACTTTCTGAAACTTTTACCAATTCATTTCATGATATCGAGGGTAAAGTTGAGCAGTTAAGTGGACAGTTGAGTGCTGCTGAGAATTTAAGAGCAATAGAAACCAGTGAAAAAATAAAATTACAAAGTGAAAATAAAAAAATAAATAACCGCCTTAGCAACCTTTTAGAAATCTTGCCATCTGGTGTAGTTTTAATTGACAAAAATGGCGTGGTTACTGACTGTAATAAAGTCGCAATTGATATCTTGGGTCGCCCACTTGTTGGTAAGACTTGGTTATCGGTGATTGATAGAGTATTTTCTCCTCAAGCTGATGATGGCCATCAAGTTTCACTTAAGGATGGTCGAAAAATTCATATCGAAACAAAGGGGTTAACACCGGAACCCGGGCAAATGATAGTTTTAACTGACATG
>JBMYPE010000259.1:0-3453 GCA_049600015.1 Kangiellaceae bacterium | reverse complement strand
TAGATTCGACCTATCACCAGCTAAAAATGTTACAGCATTGGCGACAGTGACATCCCTATTAAGTCGAACATGTTTCATTTTCATTCCCTTAGAATACTTCCCTGAGCAAATTCGCATGAACGCTATCCTATCTCTATGAGCAGGATCCATATTCGCTTGAATCTTAAATATAAAACCAGAAAAACTCTCTTCAGTTGCTTTGATCTCTCTAGTATCCGCTTCTCTACCTAAAGGGGCTGGCGCCCATTCCACAAATCCATCAAGCATTTGAGTGACACCAAAATTCCCTAATGCGGTACCAAAAAAGACTGGCGATAACTCGCCTTTAAGATAAGCATCTAAGTCAAATTCATTCGATGCTCCCAAAACTAGCTCTAACTCTTCTCGCAAATCATCAGCTAAATGGCCTATTTTTTCGTCTAATTCTGGATTATCCAGTCCATCGATACAGAGCTCTTCTTGAATGGTATGACCTAGCCCTGTTTGATAAAGATAAATTTTATCCTCTAATAAATGATAAACACCTTTAAATTCTTTTCCCATTCCTATAGGCCAAGTGATCGGTGCGCATTTAATGTTTAAAACTTCTTCAACTTCGTCCATTAGCTCGATGGGATCTTTGATATCTCTATCGAGCTTATTCATAAAGGTCACAATCGGTGTGGTTCGCAGCCGACAAACTTCCATTAGCTTTACAGTTCGCGCCTCGACTCCTTTACTACTATCAATCACCATTAAAGCTGAATCAACAGCCGTTAAAGTACGATAAGTATCTTCAGAAAAATCTTCATGCCCTGGAGTATCTAAAAGATTCACAATTCGATCATTGTAGGGAAATTGCATGACAGAGGTGGTTACTGAGATCCCTCTCTGTTTTTCTAATTCCATCCAATCCGAGGTTGCATGCTTAGTATTTTTTTGCCCTTTAACTGTTCCAGCCGATTGTATTTTGCGGCCCAGCAGTAATAGTTTTTCAGTAATGGTTGTTTTACCTGCATCGGGATGCGAGATGATAGCGAAAGTACGGCGTTTACTGACAGCTTCTAATTGATTCAAGAGTAATACCAAATGATGAAATATTGATCGCGAGATTATCGCCAATTCCACGAATCATCACAAGTTGATTAACAAATAAATTTCCCATCAAAAAACGACGAAGGAAAGTCCATTCGTTTTTTTGATGGGTCGTTGATGAGATTGAAAAAGCTAGTCTATAGCTCGTCTTCTTTCGCGATGGCAGCAGCACGGATACTGCTTTGCACTAAAATTAATAACTCTCTTAATGCGACTGAGAATTTCGCAAATTCATGCCTACTGCTTGCCCTAAAGTCAGCAACCATCTGTTGCCAGCGAGCCAGTAGACCTTTATTTTCGTCCATCCAATCAGTAATACGTTTTTCCGCATTTTTTTCCTCAGAAGACATATGCAAAACTGCAACCGTAAGACTCCTCTGTTGCCAATCCAAATCTTCTCGGAAAGTTGCTCGTGCAAATGCTTGCCAATGGTTATCAACCGGTTGTTTAGTTATTTGCTCAAGGAACCAATGTAACTCTAGTTTAGTACCCAATTTATAATAAACTTCAGCTACCAGCGACACTTGTAACGATGTCATGGTCGCGACTTCTACTATATCAAGGGCAGAAAACTCAGTGCTAAGGTAACTCACTTTAGTCGCTAAACTTTTTGGCACGCCTTTTTGACACAAATTAGTGATATTTTTACCAATAATTTCTGCTTCACCTTTATCCAAAACTTTATTAATATTTTTTTGTAACTCCATAACACCCGCTTTAAAAAACTCAACCCCTTCATTAATGGCTAAATTTTTTCTTCTATGGCGTAAAAACCAACGAGTACAACGACGTACCATTCTTTGCGTTTGATAAAACATGGCATTTCTAGCATCGGCAGAAACTGAATGATCCAATGCCTCAATTTCTCCCCATATGGAAGGCATATCAAAAATCTCTTTTGCCAAGCTAAAACAAATGGCTACATCTGACGGTAACGCACCAGTCTCATCAATCGTTCTAAATGCAAAGTTACTACCTAGATAATCAACCATTTCATTGGCTAGTCGCATTGAAATAATTTCATTCTTTAGAGGATGGTGTTGCATTTGCTTTCTGTATTTCTTACGCAAAGCAGTAGGGAAATAGTTAACTAACTCATTCTCGTAATAAGCTTCATTAGAAACTTCAGGGCAACACAAATCTTCTTTTAAAATCATTTTGCCGTAGGCTGCGAGAACTGCTAGCTCAGCTCGAGTTAAACCTTGTTTTTTTGCCAGCCTTTCTAATAATTCTTCATCATTGGGTAAGAACTCTAAACTTCTGTCGATTTTTCCTTCTTTTTCCATCCAGTGGATAAATCGCATTAACTCTTTGACCATTTTAACGCTACGATCTTCACTAATGCTAATCGTCTGTGCTTGCAAAAAGTTTTCTCTTAAAACAATTTCACCTACTTCTTCTGTCATGCTAAGCAATACTTTGTTTCTTTGCTTCTCAGTCATGTCACCATCGGCAACAATTTGATTTAGCAAAATCTTAATATTAACTTCGTTATCTGAACAGTTAACGCCGCCGGCATTATCAATAAAGTCAGAGTTACCTCTTCCTCCATTTTGCATATACTCAATTCTTCCTAATTGAGTAACGCCTAAATTTCCACCCTCACCGACTATCTTACAATTTAACTCGTTACCATTGACTCTTAAATTGTCATTTGCTCTATCACCCACATCACTGTGAGACTCACTGGCCGCTTTTATATAAGTACCAATTCCACCATTCCAAAATAGATCGACTTCGGATTTTATAATCTTATTGATTAATTTATTTGGTGGTAAACTGTCTTCTTTTACTTTTAGCCACTTTTGTATTTCTGGGCTTAGAGGAATAGACTTGGCTGAACGTGAAAAAACACCTCCTCCCTTTGAGATTAATTTCTTATCATAGTCCTCCCAACTGGAACGCGGCAAATCAAAAAGTCTTTGACGTTCAGCAAAGCTCTTTTTAGAATTTGGATTGGGATCGATAAATATATGCATATGATTAAATGCTGCTTTTAAACAGATATGTTCTGAACAAAGCATTCCATTACCAAACACATCTCCAGCCATATCGCCAACACCAACCGCGGTAAAGTCAGTTGTTTGACAGTCAATTCCCATTTCTAAAAAGTGTCGTTTTACAGATTCCCACGCGCCTTTTGCGGTTATTCCCATCTTTTTATGGTCGTAACCAACACTACCACCAGAAGCGAAGGCATCACCGAGCCAAAAACCGTAATCTTCTGAAATACCATTTGCAATGTCAGAAAAGGTCGCGGTACCTTTATCTGCAGCCACCACCAGATAAGGATCGTCCGCATCTAACCTCACGACATTCTTGGGCGGCACTAATTTGCCTTTCACTAGATTATCCGTCACGTCCAGCAGTGCGCTAATA
>JBMYPE010000258.1:0-3473 GCA_049600015.1 Kangiellaceae bacterium | reverse complement strand
ACTCATTAATTGCGAAATTGCTTCGTCTTTGGTTGGTAGTTTTGCAACAGCTTCAAGTTGATCTGCTGAATGCAAAGTGCCACTAACCGCGATGGCTGTAGTCACTAGCTTATCGCAATCTTTTGAAAAATCACGAACTAATCTAGCTGCTGAGCCTGGCTCTTCGAGCGAAAACGCACAAATTACCTGACCTACTAAAGCATCAGTTAAACAAGCGAAGTCAGTATCTTCAACAGCACGTTTGGCTAAAGTGTTTCTAACTACTCTTAAATAGACACCACTTTCACGAGCCTTGACGCGCATTTCAGTTAATTGCTCAACTGTCATGCCACTATATTCGGCAATTACCGCAGATAAAGCGTTAGAAGCAACATCAGCTACTTCTTTAACTATCTGCTTTTTACCTTCTAGTCTAAGTGCCACGTCGTTCACCTCCACTATTTCCAACCTTACGATTGGAAGGTTTACAAATTGAATATAATTAAGTCATTCATCTTAAAATAAATCACTCAATCTATCCCCGTAAACGGTGAACCGAACAGAATTCTGTACGGGTAACACCGTCTGCGCAGGCCATTTTAAGACTGCTTTTTGCTATTACCTCATGAAGGTATACAACAACAAAAAACATCACCTACGGTCTATGACGGGCGCTAAAAAAATAATGTTTAACGATTATTCTTTTAACAACCCATGAAAAAACAAAATCAATTTAATCATTACTTAAAATGAACTTTGTTTAATCAAATTAGTTTATTCTTTTAACTCTAATCCCGCCAAATCAACAGTAAGGCCTGGGCCCATGGTTGAACTTAAGGTTAGTTTTTTCATATAAACGCCTTTAGCAGACGTTGGCTTGGCTTTTTTAATAGCATTTATTAATGCAGATAAATTTCCAGCAAGATCAGCTTCACTGAACTCTAATTTTCCAATCGTTGCATGAACGATACCGCCTTTATCCGTTCTATATTGAACTTGACCAGCTTTTGCATTCTTAACCGCAGTTGCAACATCCGGCGTTACAGTACCAACTTTTGGATTTGGCATCATTCCGCGAGGACCAAGAATTTGTCCTAACTGCCCAACAACTCTCATTGCATCTGGACTAGCGATAACAACATCAAAATCCATGTTACCTTTTTTAACTTCTGCCGCTAAATCGTCCATACCCACAATGTCAGCACCTGCTGCTTTAGCTGCTTCTTCATTTGCACCTTGAGTAAACACAGCAACTCGAACATTTTTTCCAGTACCATTGGGAAGAACCGTTGCTCCACGAACCACTTGGTCGCTTTTTCGAGGATCAACACCTAGATTTATAGCCATGTCGCATGATTCACCAAACTTTACAGATGAAACTTCTTTTAGTAACGCGATCGCTTCGCTTAGGCTGTATACTTTTTCTGAATCAACTTTCTCGTTGATCATTTTTTGTCTTTTTGTCAGTTTAGCCATTGTTTAACCCTCCACTTCCACGCCCATTGAACGAGCTGTACCCGCCAATGTTTTTACTGCCGCATCCATATCAGAAGCGGTCAAATCAGGCTCTTTAGTGTTAGCAATTTCTTCTAACTGAGCTCGCGTAATTTTACCGACTTTTTCTGTATTTGGACGACCGCTCCCTTTTTTAAGGCCGACAGCCTTCATTATAAGGACAGCTGCTGGAGGAGTTTTTGTTATAAAGGTAAAACTACGATCACCGTATACGGTAATCACAACAGGAATAGGTAAACCTTTCTCTACCTTATCCGTTGCCGCGTTAAACGCTTTACAAAATTCCATAATATTTACACCGTGTTGACCTAATGCAGGACCAACTGGTGGACTAGGATTGGCGGCACCCGCGCCAATTTGTAGCTTGATATAGCCAGTGACTTTTTTAGCCATGTTTCACCTCTTTTGGGTTCGAACGCTTGACTCATTTACCAGTTAATAAAAAATGAAAAAATCACCATTTATTAACACTCGGTCAACTTTTAAGCTCCCCTTTTTTAACGTAAAAAAACACCCACAGCTATAAGCTATGGTTGTTTCATCTTTTTATTTGACGAAATTTATTCATCTGAAAAATTCCGTCCAAATTCTTTAATAACTTAAGACTTTTATATGAAATAATGTCTAGTCTTTTTCAACTTGGCCAAAATCAAGCTCTACCGGAGTTGAGCGACCAAAGATCATAACAGAGACTGATAATCTACTTTTTTCGTAGTTAACGCTTTCTACAACGGCATTAAAATCTGCGAATGGTCCGTCAACAACTCGAACGGCCTGACCCACTTCAAATAAAGTTCTTGGTCTTGGCTTGTCTGTTGACTCTTCTAATCGATTTAATATTCTGTCTGCTTCTTTTTGGCTAATTGGCGCTGGTTGTTCTTTTGTTCCACCAATAAAACCGAGAACTCTTGGCGTGTCTCTCACCAAATGCCAACATTCGTCATTAATATCCATTTCCACTAAAACATAGCCAGGGAAAAATTTTCTAGAACTTTTACGCTTTTGGCCAGCGCGCATTTCAACCACTTCTTCAGTAGGAACTAATATTTGACCAAAATTATCTTCTAAGCCAAATTGTTTCACACGATCTTCTATAAAACCGCGAACTTTTCCTTCATAACCGGAATATGCTTGAACGACATACCATCTTAATGCCATCGCTATTAACCTCCTTTTACTGTTAAGAAGTTAACAATATAAACTAGACCCATATCGATCAAATAGAGCATAAAACCCATAATGATAACAGCGACGATGATGATAAGACTGGTTTGAACTGTTTCGGCTCGGGTGGGCCAAACAACTTTACGAGCTTCAATTCTAGCTTCTTTGGCAAAAGCCATTCCAGCTCTACCTTTAGTTGTTGTGATTGCAATACCCAAACCAACAGCTACTAAAGCGATAACGGCAGCCACGCGAACTAATATAGAATCATCAACTAAGAAATGATTGGCATAAACGGCACCACCTAACGCAAGAAAAGCCAAAAGCCATCTTAAACCATTAAAGGACGCTTCAAATTCTTGTTCGTTTACGCTCATCTTAGTTAACCATTTTTTTAAATACCATTCAAAAATATTGAACAGCTATTATTGCAGTGGCAGGCCAGGAGGGACTCGAACCCCCAACCTGCGGTTTTGGAGACCGCTGCTCTACCAATTGAGCCACTGGCCTGCAATAAAAATGCGATTTTGCAACAATTTGCAAAATCGCAGTACTACCTTTTACATCAATTAATGTGGTTTATTACTAAGCAATGATCTTAGCAACAACACCAGCACCAACTGTACGTCCACCTTCACGAATAGCGAAACGTAAACCGTCGTCCATCGCGATAGGAGCAATTAATTCAACTTCCATCTTAATGTTGTCACCAGGCATAACCATTTCTACGCCTTCTGGTAATTCACAAGCCCCTGTTACATCAGTTGTACGGAAGTAGAACTGTGGACGGTAACCTTTGAAGAAAGGAGTATGAC
>JBMYPE010000257.1:0-3474 GCA_049600015.1 Kangiellaceae bacterium | reverse complement strand
TTAGATAAAGAAAAACAAGCAATTTACGCCGCTCAATTAGCACTAAAAATGCAAGAGGCAATGAAAGAATTAGCGGAGCAGTGGTTAGAAGCTGGTTTTGATCATAATGTAAAATTAAAAATAGGCATTCATCAAGATTTTGCAACGGTCGGAAATTTCGGTTCTAAAGACATTATGGCGTTTAGAGCGGTCGGCAGCGGAGTGAATTTTGCGTCGCGCTTAGAATCACATTCCAGTGCCGGTGAAATATCGGTTAGTTATTCTATATTTGCTCACTGTAAGCATCAATTTGAGTTTTCTGAATTAGAAGAAATTCGCTTTAAAGGCTTTAATCACGAGCAGCGAGTGTGCAAATTAATCGCTGAATTACCCCAATAAAATTGAATCTACAACAACCATTAGGTAGAATCCGCCACCATTCATTGATATGCATTAATGATGACGAATAAAAACAGCATTTTATAAAGCATATCTGCACAATCGTAAACAATCGCATTCAGTTATAGCACGCATTTGTTTCACATCTCATAGGTATTTAAATGCTTCTTCATTCCACAAAAAATGATTGGTTTGGCAATATTCGTGGCGACATTCTTGCCGGATTAGTGGTTGCGTTAGCATTGATTCCAGAGGCTATCGCTTTTTCAATCATTGCCGGTGTCGACCCAAAGGTTGGCTTGTATGCGTCTTTTTGTATTGCAGTGATCATTGCATTCATTGGTGGTCGCTCTGGAATGATATCAGCCGCTACCGGTGCAATGGCACTATTAATGGTGACCTTAGTGAAAGAGTACGGGTTGCAGTATTTATTAGTTGCCACAATTTTAACCGGTATCATTCAAGTGATTATGGGGTACTTAAAACTCGGTAGTTTAATGAGTTTTGTTTCTCGTTCTGTCATCACTGGATTTGTTAATGCGTTAGCAATTTTAATATTTATGGCTCAATTACCGGAGTTAACCGACGTGACATGGCATGTATATGCGATGACATTTGTAGGTTTAGGGATTATTTATTTGTTTCCCTACATCCCCGTGATTGGAAAATTAATTCCATCGCCTTTGGTTTGTATTCTGTCATTAACGGCATTCGCTATGTTTGTTGGGTTAGATATTAGAACCGTTGGTGATATGGGTGAATTGCCAGACACTATTCCAATATTTTTATGGCCTGAAGTTCCTTTAACATTTGAAACACTACAAATTGTCTTTCCTTACTCGATGGCGTTAGCGATTGTTGGCTTATTAGAATCATTGATGACTGCAACCATAGTTGATGACTTAACAGATACGCCAAGTGACAAAAATAGAGAGTGTAAAGGTCAAGGGATAGCAAATATAGGTGCAGGCTTTTTAGGCGGGATGGCTGGCTGCGCGATGATTGGTCAGTCGGTGATTAATATTAAATCAGGCGGCCGAGGAAGATTATCGACTTTAGTCGCTGGTAGTGTGCTGTTGATTTTGATTGTATTTTTGAATGACTGGGTTGCCAAAATTCCGATGGCCGCTTTAGTTGCAGTGATGATCATGGTTTCAATTGGAACCTTTGATTGGAATTCAATTAAAAACTTAAAGAAACACCCTTTATCAACCAATGTGGTGATGATAGCCACAGTATTAGTGGTGGTTTGGACACACAACTTAGCTTATGGAGTTTTTGTGGGTGTTTTACTCGCCTCGTTATTTTTTGCCAATAAAATTAGTCACTTTATGTATGCAGAAAGCGACTTGGATGAATCGGGTGATACCAGAACTTATACTTTTCATGGTCAAATATTTTTTAATTCATCGGCACACTTTTTGGCTAACTTTAATTTTAAAGAAGCGGTGTCCAATGTCATAATCGATTTAAGTCGCGCACACTTTTGGGATATTACCGCCGTTCATTCGCTTGATATGGCGGTGATTAAGTTCAGACGGGAAGGTGCAAAAGTTGAAGTGATCGGTTTAAATGAAGCAAGCGAAACTATCGTTGATAGATTTGGCGTTCATGATAAGCCGGAAGAGTTAGAAAAAGTATTGGGAGGACATTAATATGACTAATGATGAAAATAAGTTTAGCGGTAATGACCAACTGTTTTCCGGTGAAAAAATTCTAGCTTGCATTGACGGATCTTCCACCAGTGAAAGTGTTTGTGATTACGCCGCTTGGGTTGCTAAGGCGACTAATCGCCCTCTAAAATTAATGCATAGCATTGAACATAATAGCAATCCCGTCGTTTCTGATTATTCCGGAGCGATTGGTTTAGGCAGTCAGCAGACTTTGTTAAATGAATTAACAGAGTTAGAACAAAGTCGTTCGAGTTTATTGATTAAGCAAGGGCAGTTGATGTTAAATGCGGCTAAGGAACGAGTAAAGAGCCAACAAGTTGATCAGGTTGAAACTTATCAACACCATGGTAGCTTATCGCAATCTTTGGTTGAGCTAGAAAATGAAATGAGAGCTATGGTCATTGGAATTCGTGGCGAAATGCATGAAGCGGATAACCAAGCTAAAAATGACGGAATAGGGCATCAATTAGAGTCGGTGATTCGATCAATGCACAAACCCGTTCTAGTGGTGAACAAAGCGTTTTCGAAACCAAAAACGTCAATGCTTGCCTATGATGGGAGCGAGTCGTGCAAGAAAGCTTTACAAATGATTGTATCAAGCAAGTTGTTTAAAGGCATGCCTTGTCATATTGTGCATGTGGGTGAAAATAACTCCAAAACAGAAAAGTTGTTAGCTGACGCATCGCAAGTATTAAATAAAGCAGGCATAAAAACAGTCAATAAATTATTATCTGGACCAGCGGTAATAGCACTAACGGACTATCAATTAGAACAAGATATTGATCTCACGTTAATGGGTGCTTTTAGTCACAATAAATTTAGAGATTTTTTGTTAGGAAGCTTTACAGAAAAAATGCTTACAGCAACTAATCGACCTTTGCTGCTTTTACGTTAAGTTAATTACAAAAATTTTAATGGAATTTAAAATGTCTTTTACAGAAAAATTAAAAATCATTTTACAATATATATTACCTAAACATTTAGTTTCGGTTTTAGCGGGTCATTTAGCCAATGTAAAGACACCTTGGTTTAAAAATTTATTTATCACCAAGTTTGCCAAAGCTTACAAGATTGACATGACGCCAGCAGTTGAACCGGATTTAACCAAGTATGCTTGTTTCAATGACTTTTTTACAAGAGCAATAAAACCAGAAACTCGTCCAATTGATGAAAGTGAAAATTCATTTTGTTCACCCGTTGACGGAGCAATGAGTCAGTTTGGAAATATCACCGATGGAAAAATCATACAAGCAAAAAATCACGATTATTCTGCACTAGAATTATTAGGTGGTGATGAACCATATATTAAAAAACTAGACGAGTTATTTAGTATGTCTTCAGAACAAGAAGAAGGAGCTTCTATTGATATCACAGGTTTAATAGGGCAATATGCACATGGTAACGAACCAAGTCATCATACAAC
>JBMYPE010000256.1:0-3519 GCA_049600015.1 Kangiellaceae bacterium | reverse complement strand
CATACAGAAAACCAGTCCTCATTGATTTAAAGAGAAAGTTATATATTGATACAAAAACAATATAGGTTATGTTATCGCTGTTAGGTATGATTTGTTTCAGTTAAAGTTTTTATTGCGAATTCTAAAGTGACCATACAAGCTAGTTTGGCCATTCACTTTTAGTAACCTTTAAATTTACATCCCGTATGAAGTTTTTGTTAGTATTTTCAACATCAATAAGAGTAAAGTCGTTTATTTATCAGGCCTCAAATCAATTGATTTATTCAAAGAGTTTAGTTTGTTTAAAAAAAGTATTTACAGTTGCCAAAAACTATTTAATGCTGGCATTTTGTTCAACCTTAATCGCTGGCTGTGCGATTGATAGCAAACTAACTGCTGGTAAATTGGCTCCAGAGTCTTCTGTATTTGAAGATGCGGTGATTCAAGTGTACTCAGCTAGGACTTGGGGAGCGAAAAAACTAGTATCAGTGCATACTTGGATCAGTGTTAAACCTCAAAATAGTGAGCAATATACATCTTACGAAATTATTGGTTGGCGGTTAAAACGGAGAGGTTCGGCATTAGTTGTTAGAACCAATCAACCAGATAGAGACTGGTGGGGACATCAACCAACACTGTTACTCGATATTCGTGGCGAAAAAGCAGAGGCGCTGATTCCCCAAATTGTTCAAGCGGTTGATGACTATCCTCACAAAAATAATTATCAAGCTTGGCCCGGTCCAAATAGTAATACATTCACCGCCTTTATCGGTCGACAAGTCCCCGGATTGGGTCTTGATTTGCCATCCACCGCAATTGGTAAAGACTACCGAGAAATAGCTGATATAGTAGGAATGTCAGCAAGTGGAACAGGTATTCAAGCGTCCTTGTGGGGATTATTAGGAATATCAATAGGGTTAGAAGAAGGGTTGGAGCTCAATGTCCTAGGTTTAAACTTTGAGCTGGATTTATTCGATTTGGCAATTGAACTACCTGGCATTGGCCGCATAGGTGCTGATGAAGTTGACCAACAAAAATTACCCAAACAATCCCATACCTCAAAAATAAACACTTCTGAATCACTGGGTGACTCAAACTAGAGTTAGATGACCAATGGTATATAACAACTATTTACACCAATAAATATTAGAGTATACTTGCGCCCCAGTAGACACTGGTCTACACGTTATTAAACAATCTGAGTTGAAATTTTGCAGACAATTAACAATTGCTCGCAAAATAGCTAAAAATCTATCACATTAAATCATGTGATAACGCTAAATATTGGAGACAAGATATGCAAGCCTTATTAACCATTGCTGTACGCGCAGCCAGAAAAGCAGGTGATTTTGTTCTTCGTGAAGCAAATCATATCAAGGCGATTGATAGCAAATCAGCTCATGATTATGTGACTAATGTTGATACGGCAACCGAGCGGTTGATCATAGAAACAATTTCTAATGCCTACCCCACTCATAGCTATCTCGGTGAAGAATCCGGACACATAGGTGATGATGAGTATCAATGGGTGATAGACCCAATTGACGGCACGACTAATTTCATTCGCAAAATTCCTCACTGGGCGATTTCCATTGCCTGCAAGCATAAAGGTAAAACACAAATCGGAGTGGTTTATGACCCTAGTAAAGAAGAATTGTTTACCGCTGTAAGAGGCCGAGGTGCTCAAATCGATGGCAAAAAGATGCGTGTTAGTAACACCAAAGGGCTCGAACATGCTTTATTGGGGACTGGATTTCCATTTAGAGATGAAACCAAATTAGAAAAGTATTTAGACATATTTGGTAAGTTATTTCCGCACTGCTCCGATATGCGAAGAGCTGGGTCTGCGGCACTAGATTTAGCTTATGTCGCTGCAGGTAGGTTAGATGGTTTTTGGGAGTTTGGCTTGAGCCCATGGGATACGGCCGCTGGTGCGCTATTAGTTCAAGAATCTGGAGGCATGATTTCGGATATTCAAGGTAATCCAAAATTTGAAGAAAGCAATTCGATTTTGGCGGCCAACCCCAAAGCTTTTAAAACGATGCTCAAGATCATCAACTCTAAAGAAGTTTAAAAGAGGTTTAAAAAAATAAATTAGGGATGTGACGTAATAAAATTGAATGTTAGTTTTATCCTTCTGAACTGGTTTTGAGCAAAGTTTACTTTTGCGAAAATTAATTTCTTACCTAAATTTTGAGTATCCGATTCAAACTGGAGTAACTTGCATTAGCTAGTATTAAAAGAATATCGTCTTTACTTGACTAAAATACTTGGTTATATGAAAATAGCGCCGTAAAAAGAAGAGAGCGCAAAGTTCATTTCTATTTTTCCTTAGGTAAAGAAAATGCGACTGACCACTAAAGGCCGATATGCCGTGACAGCAGTGCTTGATTTAGCACTCAATTGCAGTGATAAACCTGTAAATTTAGGTGATATTTCGGAGCGCCAATCAATTAGCTTGTCTTATTTAGAACAGTTATTTGCTAAGCTGCGGAAAAACGATATTGTAAAAAGCGTGAGAGGACCCGGCGGTGGTTATCTTCTTAACGGCGATCCAAACTCGATCAGCGTCGCCAAAGTGATTAATGCGGTAAATGAAACAATTGAATTATCACGATGTGACGGAAGAGCAAATTGTCATGATGGACGTCAATGTTTAACCCATAATTTGTGGGTCGATTTAAGTGATAGAATTAACGACTTTTTAAGTAATATAAGTTTAGGTGAGTTGATAGAACAAAATAAAAACCAATCTCAATTAGTCGGCGATATTAGTCGGACTAATCGAAATTTTGATTCGCAAATTCGCATTCAAACAAAATAGACAATTCAGCGCAGTTAATAGATTAGTTAAAAGTCATATATTTTAAGTAGGCAAAGGTAAAAATGTCAGAAGACAATTCCAATCAAGTCGTTAAAGAAATCATAAAAAATGAATATGAAGCTGGGTTCACTACTGATGTGGAATCAGAAACCATCGCGCCTGGCTTAAGTGAAGATGTGATTCGTTTCATTTCTGCGAAAAAAAATGAGCCACAATGGTTATTGGATTGGCGTTTAAAAGCTTTTGAAGCATGGAGAGGTATGGAAGAGCCTGAGTGGGCACACTTAAATTATCCAAAAGTCGACTTAGACGATGTTTCCTTTTATTCTGCACCTAAAAGCATGGATGATGCGCCCAAAAGCCTTGATGAAGTTGACCCAGAACTTATTGCGACATACAACAAATTAGGAATTCCTCTGCACGAGCAAGAAGTGCTAGCCGGTGTTGCGGTGGATATTGTTTTTGATTCCGTTTCTATTGCTACGACCTTTAAAGAAAAGTTGGCAGAGGCCGGAGTTATTTTTTGTCCGATTTCTGAAGCCGTTCACTCTCATCCCGAACTAGTTAAAAAATATTTAGGATCTGTTGTTCCGCAAAAAGATAATTATTTTGCTGCGTTAAATTGTGCTGTATTTAGTGATGGCTCATTTGTTTATATCCCCAAAGGCGTTAAGTGCCCAATGGAGCTTTCAACTTATTTCAGAATTAACGAAGCT
>JBMYPE010000255.1:0-3527 GCA_049600015.1 Kangiellaceae bacterium | reverse complement strand
TATACGCGCAGAATATTTAAATCATACGATTTTAACTAGCAGAAACGACAACGATGAAATTGAAGAATGGAAAATTGGAATAAGCGTATTTTTTTAAGCTCAGCAAAATTGGCTAAGCTATTGGTTTTACTAGTTAAACGGTTTAATGCTGTGCGCAAAACCAGTTTGTTAAAGGTTGTGCTAGCTGCGCTGATTCAGTTTGCTATGGCGCCACATTTGATGGCGGCTGAAGAAGAGCAAGACCTCGATGGGTTTGATAGAATTTTTGATCCTAAGGTCGAACGAAGAGAGGTCGAACGAGAAGCGATAGATACTGAAAATTGGGAGATAGGTGGCTATTACGGAATCATTAGCATCGAAGATTTTGGTTCAAGTGAGTTGGTTGGAATTAGAATTGCTTATCATGTTACCGAAGATTTCTTTATAGAGACTAGTTATGCAAAAACAGAAGCGGGTAAAACTAGTTTTGAAAACCTCTTGGGTAATATTCAATTTTTGCCAGATGGAGACAGAGAATATATTAATTACGATGTGGCTTTGGGTTTTAATTTATTGCCAGGGGAAGCGTTTGTAGGTGATGAGTTGGCTTTTAGCAGTTCTCTCTATCTCGTGGTGGGACTAGGGGCGACAAAATTTGCAGATGAGACTCACTCGACAATCATGATTGGCGGCGGATATAGAGTTTTATTTACAGATTGGTTTGCTATGCATTTAACACTAAAAGATCATTTCTACGATACCGAGTTAACGGGTGTTGCAAAGACTGTGAATGATCTTGAAATATCAACCAGCTTCACTATCTTTTTCTAAAAGTTAATATAAGGATTTTAAGCAAATGAAAATCATGACTCAGTATATTTCCACTTTGTTAGTTTTGATATTTTTACTAGTTCCATCCAGTAGCCATGCTAAAAGTGTGACTGCTCCAGATTTTACATTGAAGAGTAAAGAGGGTAAAAACATTAGATTGTCGGAATTGCGAGGACAGGTTGTTTTACTTAATTTCTGGGCATCTTGGTGTGGTCCATGTCGTCAAGAAATGCCCATCTTGGACGATATCCATAACCGATACAAATCGTTAGGATTCACGGTTTTAGGTGTGAATTTAGATGCAAAATCAAAGAAAGCCATAGATTATTTAAAAGATACACCCGTAAGCTTTCCAGTTCTTTATGATCCAAAAGGTATTACAAGTGAGCTTTATGGTGTTTCTGCAATGCCGAGTACGGTTATTATTGATCGAAATGGCAAGGTGAGAAACCTACATAAGGGTTATAAGTCAGGTTATGAAGATGAGTATGTTAAACAAATTAAAAAGTTGTTAAGAGAATAAGTTACTTGTTATGAATCAAGTTTTTATTAAAATTTTAATTGGTCTATTTTTATTGATAAGCATATTCGGTTTAACCAGTTGCTCATCGATTGAACCTTGGGTTAAACCATATGAAAGGCAAAACCTTGCTGATCCTATTACTTTTTTTGGTCGAGATCCTGTGTCCGATAACTATATGCACCACGTAAGACAAGCGCGTGAAAGTGCTAGAGGTGCAGAAGGTAGCGCTGGAGGTGGTTGTGGTTGTAACTAAAACAGCACTGATGAATAGTTATACGAAAGCTTTATTAGTTTTTTTGTTCCTTTTATCAAATCTTTTTTATGAAATTTCTAACGCGGCTGTTTTACCCGAAGATCGTTCTGACGTGCTTTATCATCGCTTTGACGGTGGCGGAGTAGTGATTGATGGTCCATCCATCCTAATCAGAAAATCAATTAAAGATACTGTGTCCATCTCTGCTAATTATTATGTGGATAACGTGAGTAGTGCGTCCATTGACGTAGTCACTACGGCCAGTGCCTATACAGAAGAAAGACAAGAACAGTCGATGAGTGTTGAATATTTACGAGATAAAACAGTTTTAAGTATCAACTATGGACAAAGTGACGAAAGCGATTATAAAGCTAGATCGGCAGGTTTTAATTTTACTCAAGACTTTTTCGGAGATCTAACAACTCTAAGTGGAGGATATTCTCAAGGTTGGGATGTGGTTGGAAAACGAGGAGATGAGTCATTCGCCGAAGATGCTACACGAAAACAATACCGAGTGGGATTAAGTCAGGTCATTACCAAAAACAGCTTGGTTGGTTTTTCTTGGGAAACCGTTTCAGATGCAGGTTTTTTGAACAACCCTTATCGCAGTGTTCGATATCTCGATACAAGCGTTGGTACTGGCTTTAGTTTTCAGAGTGAGGTTTACCCAAAAACTAGAACCAGCGATGCGGTTTCTATGCGAGGCATGTATTATTTGCCTTACCGAGCTGCGTTAAAAGGCGAGTACAGAGTATTTTCTGATACATGGGGAATTGAAGCCAAAAATTATGAGATATCTTATACTCACCCCTACGGCGAGCACTGGATATTTGATGTAAGTTTTCGTCATTACGAACAAACTAAAGCCGATTTCTATAGCGATTTATTTGATAGAATTGATGCGCAAAACTTTCTTGCAAGAGATAAAGAAATGAGCACCTTTAGTAATGACAGCGTAGGTCTAGGGGTTAGCTTTGAATATGAACTGGCCAATTCAACTTATTTTGATCGCTTTAGCATTAATTTGGTTGTTGATTATATTGATTTTCAATTTGAAGATTTTAAAGACATATCAGTGACTGGTCTAGCGGTTGGAGAAGAGCCTTTATATGCTTATGACGCCTTAGTCACCAGACTGTTTTTTTCAGTCTGGTATTAAATGAGTTGGATCTAATGAATTAGGTATTTTTAGAATTGATGGGGCTTAGCTAAAGTTGATTTTTGGTAAATTCCAATCTGACTCTGATTTTGTAAAATCCAAATTATCGGAGCCTAAATTATTAGAACCCGATACGACTTCTATAAATTCGTCATAGGCGTAACGACATTCCACTCGGCTTTGATATGGTCCGTAATCGATACCTTCTCGAGTTTTGAAAAACCAGCTTCCTTTTCTGCAAAAAAATCGACCACTTCGGTCATACAAGCCAGCCGCCTGTTCTTCTTTTCGATATGAAAATTTAGTCAAGTTTGAGTTATTTCCGCCTGATTTTTCAGTCGGTTGATTGTTTTTTGTACTGTTTTTTTGAATTGATTGTTCTGCCACAAGTTAGTCCTCCGTGAACAACTACATCTGATGCCATGGTGAAAGATACCACTTATTTTAGACTATTCAAAGAATATTGCGAAAATTATTGGAATAAATGGTTGTTTTTACTCTTTTGGAGGTATAAATGTGATGGGGTCGATGGAATGGTATTTTGATATGATGTAATGATCTCTTTAGTTTAACAAGTCGTCAAGCTCTATATAACTCAGGCCAAACTTTTACGCTTTTAACTCGATTACCTTTACTTTTGAGAATTTCCATAGGGTAGCCAGCGAGCCTTAAACAGGTTCCAGATGTGGGTATTGCTTCGAGATATTCCACAATAATCCCATTTAGTGTTTTAGGGCCATCGACGGGAAGCTCCCAATCTAAAGATCGATTAATATCTCGTA
>JBMYPE010000254.1:0-3534 GCA_049600015.1 Kangiellaceae bacterium | reverse complement strand
AATTGGAGCAACAAAAACACCTTCTACCCATGCAGCTGCTTCAACAGCGAATGCTGCGGCGACTAATGCGCCCGTAAATACACACCAAGAGAATCCACTAGACTTTAAAGCATCACCTGCCGTGAGAGCTCATGCTCATCGATTAGGTGTCGCTCTTTCATCTTGTGTCGCGACGGGAAAGAAAGGAACCATCACTAAGTCTGATGTTGATACTGCAGTTAATCAACCAATAGCGACGGCATCTCCAGCAGCTACTAATGCTCAAACTGCCTCCAAATCCGGTGGACTGCCGACCGTTCAGGTAAGTGTTGAACCACAAACCATTAGAGGTGTGCGTAGAGCGATGGCAATGGGGATGGCAAAATCTCATGCGACCGTTGTTCCGACAACGCTAGTGGAAGATGCAGACATTACCACTTGGCCAAAACAAGATTCTCTAGCACGTTATGTTAGAGCTTTAGTTTTTGCATCAAAAATTGAACCAGCGTTAAATTGTTGGTTTGATGGTGAGAAGTTTGAGCGTTTGGTACACCCCAATGTGCACGTAGGAATTGCAATTGATTCACCAGATGGATTGTATGTTCCAGTTGTACATGATGCAGATAAAAAAGATGCAACTCAAGTTCGCGCGAGAGTTCAAGAATTGCGTCAAAAAATTGAATCGAAAGGTTTAAAGCAAGAAGATCAGCAAGGAGCTACTATAACCTTGTCTAATTTTGGCTCTATAGCTGGGCGCTATGGCTCGCCAGTCGTGTCGCCGCCTCAGGTTGCTATTTTAGGAACTGGCCGATTTAGAAATGAGTTAAAATTAACTGCAAAGGGAATTGAGAATCGTAAGATGCTTCCGTTATCACTAACATTCGATCATCGCGCCTGTACAGGCGGAGAAGCAGCAAGATTTTTAGCTGCGGTGATTGAGGACTTACAAAAAGCACAATAAAAGGAACGGTTGAACTATCTTTGGTTGAGTCCTTTGCGCTCAATCAGAGATATCCGCATCGATAAATCTAATGCTTTCACATCTTTTGTGAGAGCACCTACCGAAATAAAATCCACGCCTGTTTTGGCTATTTCCGCAATGGTTTGTAAGTTCACGTTGCCCGAAGCTTCGAGTTTGGGTTGATGATCAGACTGCATGACAATCGCTTTCGCTTGCCTTAATTCATCATTATTAAAATTATCCAACATGACAATTTGCGCTTTGCCTGCAATTGCTTGTTGTAGCTCATCAAGGTTTTCGACTTCAATTTCTAATAATTTATCCGGGTGATTTTTGATTGCTGTTTCAAGTGATTGTTTGATGCCACCACAGGCCATAATATGGTTTTCTTTGATTAAAAAAGCGTCATTGAGTCCAAACCGGTGATTTTGACCACCACCTGTTTTTACCGCATATTTTTGTCCAAAACGCATTCCAGGAATGGTTTTTCGCGTGTCCAAAAGCTTACAATGATCGGAGTTCATTTTTTTGACGTATTCAGCAGTTAAAGTGGCTGTAGAGGATAATGATTGCAAAAAATTCATCGCACTTCGTTCACCAGTTAATAGTTGACGAGCATTACCACTTAGCTCGCAAATTAAATCGTTGGCTTTAACTGCTTCACCATCACTGACGTGCCATGTGATGGATAAATTTTGTGAAGCGTCTTGACATCTGTCATTATGAGACAAAAGGGCAAATGTCTTTTCAACCCATGCTTGTCCGCAAAGAATCCCGTCTTCTCTGCTGATCAGCTGAGCTGTTGCCTTAGTATCGCTAGGAATTAAATTAGCGGTAATATCTAGATTTTCGAATAGGGTCGCTAAATCGATACTCGCGTCTTCAACGTTTAATCCTAAATCTTCTAACAATGCGATTTTACAACTGTTAGATATTTCACTTTGAAGGTTTTGTGTAAACTGAGTTTTTTGCAAAATCGATCCATTTAGTTTAGAGGCTTATCTGTCTATAATTTTAACAAATGATACTATTAAGATCCTAGGTTTTAATTTCTTTAATGAAGGAAATTACCCATCAAGTAATCTCAAATAGAGCCGATAAGTTCTATGAAATCTTCGGGATTATTCTAGTACTTTGACGAGTTGTTTTGCTTCGAATGACTGAGGTTTGCATCACATTACAGAGTCATTTAAGCCTGATGTGTCATTCTTTATCCGTATTTGTGGATGTGTTCACAATCAAAGTAGAATTTATCGACTATAAATTCATAACAGAGGTCGTTTTTGCATAATGGAATGCACAAAAGCCTTTTGGTTCATATCCGTTTTATAGTCTATAGTTATTTTGGTACCTATTTAGTCTCAGTCATGGAATGCAGTAGCTCATTTATCAGTATCCAATTATCAGGGGTTGTTTGAGTTGAACATGAGCAGTAGAAGCCACATAGTACATTTTTCTACAAATAAGTTTCGTAAAGATTCATCGACGGAGTATCGCTCGTTGCCTGTGTTAATTAAAAACATCCAAAATGTCTTTATCAGTCAATTAGAATCAAAATTGGTCGCAATGCTTGACACAGCGGATGACCGTTTATTTGATATGGCTGAAAATAGCTATAACAACGCTCAATTTGATGCTATGCGTTTACTAAGAGTTAAGCGCGAAGGGCTGATCAGTTGTTTTAAACAGGAGCTAGCGAACAACTTTAAACAGACATTAGGTAGGTTAGATGACGAATCTGAAAATTATGATAATGTAGAAACACTCTCATTTGAAAATATTGCGTTAGTTAAAGACGATGACCTAGAAGAAAATATTGCCACTGATGGCATGGTCAACAAAGCGAAAACCTCCAATCAAGATGCGTTAGAGCATATTCGATTGCGAATGGACACATTACTCGCTGATCAAACTATCAATGAAGAAAAGAACCCGCTTGAACCCGTATTTATTTGCGATGCATTTCGTACCGCGACACAAACACTTGATTTAGATATTGAATCGCTATTGATTATTTATAAGCTGTTTGATCGAAGTGTGATCAGTGAGTTGACTGACGTGTACAGCAAGGTAAATAGCTATTTCATAGACAAAGGTATATTACCGGATCTAAAGTTTCAGATTAAGGAACAAGCTAGAAAAAATGCGAGAGCACAACACGCGGCTAATGCGCAAAACAACGCATTAAACGATCTCTCAAATCAGAATGTTGATAATTTCCAACCAAACTCAGACGAACAAACCCAGCAATATTCTGATAACCAAAACTCTAATCAACTCGCGGGAGCTAATACCGAACAGTCGGGCGTTTGGAATGTTTTACAACAGTTAATGTCTGACAGGCGAGTGACAGAGCAACAAATTAACTTGCAACAGGGCGATCAAATACCGCTGATGGACTCCTCCAGTGCAACTGCTCAGCCATTGCCACCTGTGGATACTCAACAATTAATTTCAGCACTATCAAGTGTTCAACTTAATCAATTGCAAAACAACTTGGCGAGTAAAATATCCGCGAGTCAACCGTTATCAAATGTTGATCTGAGAGATTCGATTGGTCAGCAAATGCCAGAATTAAAGACCGCTGTAGAGCA
>JBMYPE010000253.1:0-3538 GCA_049600015.1 Kangiellaceae bacterium | reverse complement strand
TTAAAAATATGAAGCACTATAGACGAGCACTAGGGGCTATTTCCGAAATTCCTGGTGTATCTCAAGCTCACACCTATATGGTGATTGAAAAATTAAAAGAAAATACAGAACTACCTATTCTTTAAACACCCAGCAAGTCAATCTACTGATTAAACTTACGGTTCCAGAGCATTTAAATAATGAAAAGTGAATATTCTAAAAATGAAGAGCTAGCGAACGCTATTAGCCACGGCATTGGCGCGGTGTTCGGATTGTTTGCTTTAATCATAATGGTTATGGCTTCCGGTGAAAATTTTAATAAATTAGTCAGCTCAGTTGTTTACGGAGGCAGTATTATTCTTTTATTTAGCGCCTCGACTCTATATCACTCGATTAACACCGACTCTCTCAGAATAAAATTAAAAACACTTGATCACCTCGCCATTTATATTTTGATTGCGGGAACTTACACTCCCTACTTGTTAATCAGTTTAGCTAAAAACAATGGTATGACTTATTTAAAGTGGATTTGGGCTTTCGCCCTGTTAGGTGTATGTTTTAAAGTGTTTTTGGGTCACAAGTATGAGAAATTAAGTTTAGCTTCATATATTGGTATGGGCTGGTTTATCGTTGTTGCTGGAAAGGAAATGTTAGAGAGTGTCCCTTACGATGGATTACTCTTTCTTCTTTATGGTGGCCTTGCTTATACTTTTGGCGCAATTTTTTATGCATGGAAAAGCCTAAAGTTCAATCATGCCATTTGGCACTTGTTTGTGTTGGCGGGTGCGGTTTTACACTTTTGGTCAATCTATTATTACGTTATAAAATAGCTTAGTAACAGATTAGCTCTAATCGCGATACATATTTAATTTCAGGACTCTGGCAACTCAACAGGACTAATTACAGGCTTTTTTGACCGCCCAGATTTTCTTAATGCCTCTCGCAGTACATACTCTATTTGTGCATTAACGCTCCTCAACTCATCCTCTGCCCACCCTTGCATGGCATTGAGCACTTCTTCGTTTATTCTTAGAGGATACGCTTTTTTAGCCACTGTTTGCTCCAATTATATTGATTCCCCTCTCCAATTGGAGAGGGCTATAGAGAGAATAATGCCTCGAAATTAATACAAACTTCCCGCATTCACGATTGGTGAAGCGGCTTCATCACTACATAGAACAACTAATAAATTACTCACCATAGCCGCTTTGCGTTCATTATCTAGTTCCACAATATCTTTATCGGTCAGTTGATCGAGCGCCATACCAACCATACCTACAGCACCTTCAACAATAGTTTTTCTTGCGGCAATAATTGCCATTGCTTGTTGGCGTCTTAACATCGCGCTCGCTATTTCAGGTGCATAAGCTAAATGACTAATGCGAGACTCAATAACATTGACTCCGGCTTTTTCCAATCGATCTTGAACTTCTTGTCTTAACTCGTCTGAGATTTGTTTTGGATGACTTCGCAAAGACATTTCATCTTCGTGATTATCATACGCATAACGTGTCGCCAAATTTCTGACTGCCGCTTCACTTTGAACTGAAACAAAAGCCTTTAAATTATCGACTTCAAAAATGGCTTCTGCTGTGTCGACCACTTCCCATACCACCACCGCGGCAATCTCAATAGGATTTCCATTTTTATCATTAACTTTTAGTTGTCCACTTTCAAAGTTTCGGACTCTTAGAGACAAAGGTGATTTCGCATAAAATGGATTAGCCCAACGCAAACCTTCATCTTTAACAGTTCCTACATACTTACCAAATAATTGCAACACTCTTGCTTCATTCGGATTAACCATGAAAAACCCGAACCAACCAATAAAAATGACAACGGCGATTAAGATAGTTGATATAGCAACGATTCCTCCGGCTCTACCTAGAGTAAAGATAACCGCTAACGATGCAACTTGAGCAAAGAACAACACGATTATGGTCGCAATTCCGTTTGGTGCTTTAATCTCTTTTTCTGTGAACATAAAATTCTCCTATCTAGATCAATGATTCATAATAATACATTTAAGATATCATAATGATATCTTTTTTGTCATTATTGATAGGTAAGAAAATATGTCCAAATTGTCAGCTCGCCATCTCTTAGTGTTTAGGCAACCATAACTGCACCCATAAACCTGATAATAGCATTGCACCACCAACAAACCAGAATGGAATGACTAGGTTAGCACTCCATTGCGCAATTAATCCCATGACTAACGCGCCAATCGCATACCCCATATCTCGCCAAAAGCGATACACTCCGATTAAGCTTGCTCTTTCATTCGGATGCGAGAAATCACCTACAGCCGCTCCTAAATTTGGATAGACCATCGCCATGCCAACACCGATTAATGCAGACTCCAAACTCCAAAACAAAATGCTTGATGTGAGTGGAACTAGCAATACACCAATCGCACAAAACCACATCCCCCAAACGATCAATCCGCGCCGACCAATTTTGTCTGATAATGGCCCGGTTACTAATTGTAATGCACCCCACACAACGCCATAGATCGCAATAATGGCTCCGGCTTCAATAAGCTTTAACCCTTGTGCTATAAAATAAACAGGGAAGAAAATCCATACGATGGCATCGGTAAATTTTTCCACTAAACCGGCTTGATTTAGAGTGATTAAAGGTTTTGATTGTATGGTTGAATATTTAAATAACTGAGAAAGTGATCGACTCGTTTCACTCTGACTTAGGTTTTGATTATCGAGATTTTGATTTTCTTGTTGATGTAACTTTGCCCAGGGCAAGGTTTCTTTAACTGTGAAAATAGCTAAAACCAATCCAGATAAAATGACGCATAAACTAAAATAAAACAAACCGTCTCTTGTTCCAAAAATTCCGACAATGTAGGCAGTTGCTAGTCCAGCGATGCCCACCGCCGCGTACCCGGAAAATTCATTAATACCATTAACCAGTCCTTTTTGAGTTGTTTTGGCTAGATCCAACTTGCTGTTCAGCGCCATAGACCAACAAAGTCCCTGATTAAATCCTAACAAAACAGTCGCTGCAATAATCCACACCCAGTTAGGTGCATACAGCAGCATAAAAGGAATGGGCAAAGCAATAAACCAACCGCTGATCAAAACATTTTTACGTCCCCATGCTTCGCTTAATCGACCAGCTAACAAATTCATCACGGCTTTTATAAAACCAAACACAACAACAAAAGATGCTAATAAAAAAAATGCCTGATCAGCTAAACCAAATTCAGTTTCAGCTAAACCAGGAATAACGATTCTTGTCATACCAATGGTGAGTCCAACCAAAAATATTTGCACTAATTGCATAGAGATTTGAAAAATATTGGTTTTGATCCCTAACTGTTTTAAATGACTAGCTGTCATAATAATTACCCATTTTATTGTTATTGTAGTCGCAGGTGTATTCTAACTTGATTCATATAATAAACCAGCGTCGTTCTGTTCAATCTCTCATATTCTGTCGAGCATTACCGCTCCATTCCCTTCTAAAGATAATTTGTCGTCTTGATTATAAATAGGGCAATTAGCCATAGATAGACAACCACAACCAATACAACTAGTCA
>JBMYPE010000252.1:0-3546 GCA_049600015.1 Kangiellaceae bacterium | reverse complement strand
ACATAAATCATCTAGTTGTTTTTGATGACTTAGATAAAATATCCATCAGTTTAATCACTAACGACGATTTGTACCAACAAGTAGAATCATTCACAACACAAGGAAAAGGAAATGAAAACTCTCATCGCTTTATCAGCATTATCTCTTGGCACCATTAGCTTAAATACCACAGCGAATGAAACAGACGCTAACCAAGTAAAGAAACACACATTTGGCCTAACGATGGCGGCGGGAAGCGCGGAATACAAAGGCTCTTCTGATGATGGTGACGGGGTGTCTCACTTATACGCTTTTTATAATTACCAATTCAACGATACATTTTCTTTTGAAACAGGGATTGCTGGCGGTGCCGATTTGGACGATTGGAACTGTGAAGAAATTTCGGACAATGACTGGGAATGTCGCTCTGATAACAATCCTGTTTTTGGACTTCAAGCAAATGAGCTTTATTACGGCAACGTGATTGTGGCTGCCAAAGCATCCTTTCCGATAAGTGCCAAAAATTCTTTATATGTCAAGGCAGGCGGTCAATTCTACGACTATGAATTTAAACGCAATAATACCAAACTAGATTCTGATGATGGTTTTGGCGCTTTTTTTGAAGCGGGTTGGCAGTATAGATGGTACTCTGGCTGGGGAGTTAATGCGGGTTACCAATATATGGATATGGGGGATTTGGAAGTCAGTAGCTTGAATGCAGGTGTCAGTTATTCATTTTAGTTTTTGTTTTTGTGCTCTTGGTTTGGTAGCTTAACCGACCAAGAGTCAACTCGCTTTAGGTTTCACTCGTTATACTATTATTTACATTTAGGTTCATCCAAAGCATTTCCCATCGTGTTACTTTGTCGGTTGCTCTCAGTTTTTTAGGAGAAACAACGGTAGCTTGTTGAAGCTGTTTAAAATCTGATAATAATCTGGAGTTAAGTGCACCAATCAGTTTGTTTTCTATTTGATATGTAGCAGCTATGACCGTCTGACAATTATTACAGGTGATAAAGTCTGCTTGATTAGACCCTTGGTGTTGCATTTCAAGAGATGCACTGGTGCGAATATCCAATTCCCCTTCCGTATCTGATAAATAAGATATATTTCTAGCCACACAAAAATGACAATCGCATAAACGAGGACTATATTGATCGAGACTTCGTGTAAGACTAATCACAACTTTTGTTTGCCCACATTGACATTGACCGGAATATTTATTCATTTAAAATCTCAATTCTTCATTGCCTGTTTAAACTTTTTAATGGTCGATTTAACTAAGGGCCGATAAATATATCTTAATATCCATCCTGGAAAAAACTGTCCGCGCTCTTCAAATTCCACGCGCCCTCTGGGGTGTTCCATAAATGAGAGTAACGGTGCTTTAAAAGTGTACTGCTCCGTATGAAACTCAATTGCTTTTAAATGCTTTGGATTTTTATAACCGTAATGAGCGGGTGCTACTAATCTTATTGGTGCGCCATGTTTTGAACACAAGGGTAAACCGTTTAATTGATCGGCAAGCAAAACATCAGATGCCAAAAGATCACTCAATAACATGCGAGCGCGATATCCATCAAGGCTTCTAAAAACGACCCAATGAACTTTATGAATGGAATCGAGATGAGGTTTTACTATTTGCTCAAAGAAATCCGCAAATGTAAAACCACTCCAATTAAGATCACACTTTGTCCAAGTGGTTACACAATGAAAATCACTTGTGACTTTGACTCTATTAAGTTTTATTAGCTCTTCAGATGTAATTGTAAATGGATGTTTTACCTCTCCCGAAATGCCTAAGTTAATCGAGCCGAAATCTTTTTTATATCGATTGGCATAGGGCAACAAACCGAATCTAGGAAACTCTTCAATTGCTCTTTGTCCTGTAGGTAAATGATTGGTCATTTTATTTCTTTCAGGTTTTTAATAGAGTCTTTACAACTGGCCTCTCCAGCTAAGCATTAATTATATTACACTTTGTTGTTTAATTTGATAAGCTTGATGAGTTGATTATTTTAAAATTTAAAGAGAATTTAATTATGAAAACAATGCTAAAAATACACTTAATCATCTCTCTGTTATTGATTTCATTTCAGCTAGTAAAAGCTAAAGATATGGAACTGATAGCGGACAATGAATTTAAGAAGATCGAAGCCTTGCGAGATAAAGCACTCACAAGCCCATTAGCCTATGAAATTCTTGAGTCACTCACAACAGAAGTTGGTGCGAGAATGGCGGGAACTCCTCAGGACACTCTAGCAGTAAAATGGGCAGAAAAAAAATTCAAATCTCTTGGTTTTGATAAAGTCTGGAAAGAACCTGTTACCTTCCCTACTTGGAAGCGAGGTGTTGAAACCGCAGCAATAACAACGCCCTATCAACATCAACTTCATATCACGGCATTGGGCGGCTCCATAGGCACTCCCAAAAACGGCATGACAGGTGAAGTGATACAGTTTCCTGATTTAGATACCTTAAAAAAAGCATCAAAAAAACAAGTGAAGGGTAAAATCGTTTTTATTAGCAATAGAATGCAGCGTTTTAAAAATGGTCGTGGTTATGGTTCTGCGGTTGCAGCGCGAAGCCAAGGTGCGGTTGAAGCATCAAAGAAAGGCGCGATAGCTATCGTTATTCGCTCAATCGGTACTGACTCTCACAGGTTGCCGCATACTGGAATGATGCGATATGACGATGCGGTTAAAAAAATTCCGGCGGCGGCACTGTCAAACCCTGATGCTGATCAGTTAGAACGAATTTTTAAAAGAGGTCACAAGCCATCGATTAAATTGAATATCGGAGCTCATCAAGACTCAGAGTTTACTTCTTATAATGTGATTGGCGAAATTAAAGGCACAAGTCGTTCCGATGAAGTGATTGTGATTGGTGGTCATCTTGATTCGTGGGATTTAGGAACTGGGGCTGTTGATGATGGCGCTGGCGTTGCAATTACTATGGCTGCAGCAGCTTTAATCAAGCAAAGTAAATTCAGACTTAAACGGAGTATTCGTGTCATTCTTTGGGCAAATGAAGAGCAAGGGCTAATTGGTGCAAAAGCTTATGCTGAACAGCATAAAAAAGATTTAGATCAACATATTGTTGGCGCAGAATCTGATTTTGGTGCGGGTAAAATTTATCAGTTCTCCACATTGTTTAATGAGCAAGATAAACCATTTATTGATCAGTTAAAAAATATTTTTCGCCCACTAGGGATTCAGTACTACAATAATAAAGCTCGCCCTGGCCCTGATCTTATTCCATTGCATCAAAATGGCATGTCAGTGTTCAATTTGTATCAAGACGGTAATGACTATTTTGATTTACACCATACAGCGGATGATACTTTAGACAAAGTCGATCCCGCAGCTTTGGCGCAAAATGTAGCAGCCTATACTGCATTTTCCTTAATGATGGCGCAGTATGAAGGCGATTTAAAGCGTCCCGTAAAGGATAAATAGTTAATGTAGGTCGGCCTTCAGGCCGACTCTGTTTGTGATAGCCTAAAGGCTAACCTACCTTAAACCTCATCCAGAGCTTGAGAAACATCAGCAATAATATCGTCAATAT
>JBMYPE010000251.1:0-3547 GCA_049600015.1 Kangiellaceae bacterium | reverse complement strand
CATTTTATAGGTGAGAGATATCTCTTGTTGATATAAATCAGAATTGAGCCTATCTTCATCTTGTTTCGAATCTTTGTTTGATGACGATATTATCCTAGTACTGACGAGAGCAAAATTTGGCAAGATTGAAACAAGGCCATAATCCAGTTCTTTGATGGAGCTTCTCGCTATTTCTATGTTGTTCATTTGCACAGGAATGATAATTTGTCTTGTTGATTTGCCAATGTTCTATTGTTGTCAGATAGATTTAGTGGTAATTGTGATTATTTACATTATCAATCACTTAAAAAGTAGTTGATTGCATTGGTTTTTTATTAATTCACAGTCTATAATTTGACGTTTAAATAACAAGCAAAATTCACCTAATTAATTAAGGATGATCATGACTCAAGAATACAAAAATATTTCACCTAAAGATATCACTAATGAGCAAATTGTCGATCTATGTAAAAAGTTAGGAGAAGGATTTTCAAAACGCGCATCAAAACATGATAGAGAAGGTTCATTCCCTGAAGAAAATTTTCAAGAATTAAAAGACCATAATCTGCTTTGTATCATGATTCCAAAAGACAGAGGTGGGATGGGTGCAGACTTTTTAACCTATACTCGAGCATTGGAACAAATTGCAAGAGGTGATGCTTCAACAGGTTTAACTTTCAACATGCATAATATTGCAGTGGGAAGTTTGGCTGAACTAAATGTTGATGGTATTGGTGGAAGCCGTGGCAAAAAGATGAATGATTTTATTGATTGGGTATATGATCAGGCAATCACAGAGAAAAAGCTGTTTGCTTCAGCATCCTCTGAGCCAGGAATAGGTGCTCATTTAAGTAAAATGAAAACACTTTATAAGCGTACGGATGAAGGATTTGTCATCAATGGCGTTAAAAACTGGGTTTCTATGGCGGGATATGCTGATTATTATGTGGTAGCAGCTAAGAAAGAAGGAAGTGATTCAGATGTACCTGCTATTTCTTACTTAATCGTAGAAAAAGAAAATCCCAACGCAAGAGTGGAATTTACTTGGGATGTGCTAGGAATGAGAGGAACTTCCACAAATCCAGTTTATTTTGAAGATTGTTTTGTTCCTAAAGAGTCATTATTCTTAGGCAATGAAGGAATGGCGTTGTATAAAGTTGCACGTGAACCGCATTGGTTGGTCGGTGGTTATATTGGTGTGTATCTAGGGATCTGCACCGCTGCATTTGACTTTTTAACCAATTATCTTAAAAACAGAAATATCCCGGGAACACAAACCCCTTTAGCTGACGATAATCGAATTCAGCATAAAGTCGGGGAACTTTACGTCAAAGTAGCCGCTGCTAAAGCCAGTGCATACCGCGCTGCGAAATTGGTGGCAGAAAAACCGGGTTCTGTAGAGGCCAATACTGCCATTCATCAATCTAAGTACATTGTGAGTGAATTAGGACCCTCTTTGACATCTGATGCCATTCGTTTATGTGGCGGTAGCACTATCGCTAAATTTATGCCTTTAGAACGTTATTACCGCGAGTCAAGATGTGGTGGTTTGATGCCAGCGACAAGTGATGAATGTTTACTTTATTTAGGTAAAGCGGCATTTGGAACAGATTTAACTAAACCTGATGAAACTTACTGGTAGAAAGTAAAAAGCTAAATACTTGAGGTGTAATCGGTGTTACTCCTTTTAGTTTGAGGCAAATAAAAGTCCAGCCATCTTTCAGTTAAAGAGGTTGGACTTTTTTTTAGATCTGTTGCCCGGTAGAGGTAAGTAAATAGTAATAGAATTATAGGAAGCTCAATATGCCTAATTATTTTACCGATAATCATGACCTACAATTTCAGTTTTCTCGACTTGAGTTAACTAAAAGTGTAGCGATTTTAGAAGATGATTATCAGCAATCAAAAATATTTGACACAGCCCCCACTTGTTATGAAGAGGCCATGGAATTCTATGAAGGCGCGTTAGAATTAGTTGGTGACTTGAGCGGGAATTATTTTGAACCTAGAGCCACAGAGATAGATGCAGAAGGGGCGGAATTAATAGATGGCAAAGTTAAATATGCGAAAGGAACTTTGGAATCCGTTCAAAAATTAGCTGAGTCGGAATTAATGGGGGTATTACTTCCGCGAGAATTTGGTGGCGGGAATGTTCCTGCAACTATTTACACTATGATGGTCGAAATGTTATCTCAGGCTGATGCTTCTCTGATGACTTTATTTGGATATCAAGATGTAGGGGAAGCAATTGCGAAATTTGGCTCTAAAGAACAAGGTGATATGTTTTTGCAAAAGTACTGTAAAGGCGAACATATTGGCGCAATGGTATTGACCGAGCCTCATGCGGGTTCAGATTTGCAAAACGCCAAGTTAAAAGCTTATCAAAACGAGGAAGGTAATTGGTTTTTAAATGGTACTAAGTGTTTTATTTCTAATGGCTGTGGTGATGTCTTATTAATTTTGGCTCGCTCAGAGCCTAACACAAACAATATGTTCGGTTTAAGCATGTTTGCCTGTCATGGTGGAGAGAAAGTCAAAGTTGGACGCATTGAGGAGAAGATGGGGTTACATGGTTCACCTACTTGTGAACTACATTTTGAAGATGCGCCAGCACAACTCATTGGTAAACGTCGATTTGGTTTAATTCAAGTTTTGCACACTTTAAATCATGCCCGGTTTAGCGTGGCTGCTCAAGCGTTAGGTATTGCCGAAGAAGCATATAAAGAAGCTTTAAGTTGGGCGAAGGAAAGAGTGGCTTTCGGCGAAGCCATCATAGAAAAACCTGCAGTAGCAAACTTACTCATTGATATGAGAGTGCGAATCGAATCTAGCAGAAGTTTACTGTATAGCACAGTACAAAATTTGGATCTTCGTAATAAGCTTGAAGAGAAAATGGATCATATAAAAAAGGACAGTTCGTTAGATAAAGAAGTAAAAAAAGAGCAATTAAAAGAACTAAATGCAGAATTTTCCAAATCTAACAAACTCTTGGAAATGCAGTCTCCCATGGTAAAGTACCAAGTGACGGAAATGGCAAATAAAGTTTGTTTTGATGCACTTCAAATTCATGGCGGAGCAGGTTACACGAAAGAGGGAAAAATTGAGCGTTTGTGTCGAGATGTACGAATCACAAATATTTATGAAGGTACTTCACAAGTTCAAGTGATCGGTGCGACAAAGGGTGTGAAACAAGATATATTGGCAGATTACTTTGATGCGGTACTCTCTGCTCGCTTTGATAAAAGAAATGATTTTGCAATAAAATCTATTAAAGAATTGCGTAACATTTATAAGAAATTTAACTCTATGCTGGGTGAAAACAAAAACTTGACTGAAAATGATGTTCTTGCAAAAGATTTAGTTGATATATACACCGCTATACACATCAGTTGCTTAATTTTAGAAGAAACAAAAGCGGAAGAGCGTAAAATGGATATTTTAAATCGATACGTCAAGTCAGCTGTCGCGAAAGCTACAAAAAGCTACAAAAAAGCAACTATTGGTACCTATGATGATTTAGATAAACGGAATATTATTTGTAACGTCTATGAGTAAATAATTTAAAAAT
>JBMYPE010000250.1:0-3551 GCA_049600015.1 Kangiellaceae bacterium | reverse complement strand
TAGTAAAGCTAGCCGAGCTGATTACCTCGAAAGAATGAACAAGGCTAGTAGCAACAAAAGAACCAGAGCAGCATTAAGCTGTGGAAATTTGGCGCACGGAATGGCGACCTGTAGCACGACTGATAAAGCTATTATCGCAAAGGAACAAGCTGCAAATATTGGCATTGTGAACGCATACAACGACATGCTATCAGCTCATCACCCCTACCAATTTTATCCAGAACTAATTAAACAAACGGCTGCTCGATTAGGTGTTACAACCCAAGTGGCTGGTGGCGTTCCAGCTATGTGCGATGGAGTAACTCAAGGTCAGTCTGGCATGGAGTTATCCCTTTTCAGTCGGGATGTTATTGCGATGGCAACAGCGGTTTCGCTTTCTCACGATATGTTTGATGGAACACTTTGTTTAGGCGTGTGCGATAAAATTGTACCAGGATTACTAATCGGCGCACTCAGCTTTGGTCAGCTACCCACTATATTTTTACCGGCTGGACCAATGTCCACAGGGCAAAGCAATAACGAAAAAGCGAAAGTTAGGCAAGCCTATGCTCAAGGAAAGGTTGGGAGAAAAGAATTACTAGAATCTGAAAGTCGCTCGTATCACGGTATTGGTACTTGTACATTTTATGGCACCGCAAATAGTAACCAAATGTTGATGGAAATCATGGGGTTGCACATGCCAGGTAGTTCATTTATTCCACCCAATACCGATCTAAGAGAGCAAATAACCGCTTCTGCAGTTAATCAACTTATCAATAACATTAATGATCACAAAAACGAAAGGAGACTTTGTGATGTCATTTCAGAGAAAACCATAGTTAATGGATTAGTAGGTCTATTGGCTACTGGTGGTTCAACTAATCACTCGATTCATTTAGTTGCCATTGCCAAAGCAGCAGGAATTATTATCGATTGGCAAGACATGGCTGATTTATCAAAATGTGTTCCTCTGCTTTGCAGAATTTATCCTAACGGTAGCGCTGATATAAATCATTTTCAAGCCGCTGGTGGAATGTCCTTTTTAATGAAAGAGTTGAGCTTAGGCGGTTATTTACATCAGGATGTTAAAACCATTATGGGTGATGGATTATCACATTATTTTAGTGAGCCAAGTTTAACAAAAAATGAGCAACCTGAAATATATCGCCAATCAAGTGATGTCGATTCTGCAAGTCATAAAATTAAATGGACAAAAGGACCAGAGGAAACCTCAGATCATAGTGTCTTACGACCAGTTGGAGATGCATTTAGTAGTCATGGTGGATTACAACTATTACAAGGTAATCTCGGACGCTCAGTGATTAAAACATCAGCTGTTGCCGATGACAAACTTGTCATTGAAGCTGAAGCTGTCGTAGTTGACGATCAAAATGAATTAGTTAACTTGTACAATCAAGGCAACCTTAACAAACATTTTATCGCTGTTATTCGTTTTCAGGGTCCAAAAGCAAATGGAATGCCAGAACTTCATAAGTTAACTCCCATTTTAGGTTCCCTACAAGATGCTGGTTTTTCAGTCGCCATCGTAACAGATGGAAGAATGTCTGGAGCCTCAGGCAAAGTCCCTGCAGCGATTCATTTAGTTCCAGAGGCACTTGAAGGTGGCACAATTTCCAAGGTGGTCAATGGCGATCGTATCCGTTTGGATGCGCTTAAAGGCGAGCTCACTTTGATGGTGGACGAACAAACTTTAAGCAATCGAACGCTCAGTGTTAAATCAAATTTTGACGACCAAACTGGTATGGGGAGAGAACTTTTTAGCACCTTCAGAAAATCCGTTTCTAATGCAGAGCAAGGAGCATCAAGCTTTGAGTAAACTACTAATAGAACCATTTGATTTAGTATTATTTGGTGGCACCGGAGATTTATCTTTAAGAAAACTGCTGCCATCAATGTATCGCGCTTATATAGAAAACGAAATCCCAAAAAATTCGCAAATAATAGTTTGTTCGCGAAAACAAAAAGATTGCGAAAACATGTTGGAGATAATTAAAAACGCTCTTCAAAAATTTGTTACTGAAAGTGAATTTGACAAAAATCAATTCGCTAATTTTTCACGATTAATTGTGCCCACCTTAATCGATGTTGTTGATTACAACAATGGTTGGCAAAAACTTAAAGAACAATTAGAAAAAAGATCAAACACAGCGCGTATTTTTTATATGGCTATTATTCCAAATATTTATGGAGACTGCTGTCAGAATATCGCAAAAGCCAACCTAATTTCCAAAAATTCGAGAGTCGTTGTCGAAAAACCAATTGGTTATGATCGAGAATCGGCTGAAGCAATTAACAACACCATTGCAGATCATTTTGACGAAAATCAAATTTATCGAATTGATCACTATCTAGGAAAAGAAACAGTTCAAAACCTTTTGGCTTTACGTTTTAGCAATTCCTTGTTTGAAAATTTTTGGGATGCTAAGTCAATTGACCATGTACAAATTAGCATAAATGAACAAGTTGGCTTAGAAGGCCGCGCCGGTTTTTATGACGGTGCGGGAGCTATGCGAGATATGGTACAAAACCATTTACTTCAACTGTTAAGTTTGGTGGCAATGGAATCGCCCAATAACATGAGTGCAAATAATATACGCTCAGAAAAAATAAAAGTGTTACAAGCACTAAGACCAATTACTGGCGAGCAAGTCAAAAAGTCAACGGTTAGAGGTCAATATGTCTCCGGTGAAGTAAATGGAATTCTGCAACCGGGTTATTTAGAAGAGCTTGTCAATAGCTCCGACAAATCAAATAGCCAAACCGAAACTTATGTTGCCATCAATGCAAAAATCGACAATTGGCGCTGGGCAAAAGTTCCGTTTTATTTACGAACAGGAAAGCGAATGACTCGTCGTAGCGCGGAAATCGTTATTCAATTTAAAGATGTATCTCATAACGTGTTTGAACCATCGTCTGGCGGGCTAACTCCCAATCGTCTAGTGATTCAACTCCAACCAGAAGAGCGAATGCAGTTACATCTTATGGCTAAAGATATGACACAACTGCAAACTGTTTTGACACCTGTCAAACTCGATTTGAATTTTACTGACTCAACTAATGGCTTTAAAAGTTTTGGTTATAAACGGTTGCTGTTAGATGCCATTGCCGGAAATCCCACTTTATTTATTCACAGAGAAGAAGGCAAAGCAGCATGGAGCTGGGTCGATCCCATTATTAAATATTGGAATGAAAACAAGGTTAAACCCAGTTTATATCGAGCAGGCACTTGGGGACCAAAAGAGTCCGATGAAATGCTTGCTAACGAACAACGAGAATGGATAGACATTAAGAAATGAATAAAAACATCACAATAAAAAAGTTTGAAAATCGAGAACTACTTTTTGCAAGTATTGCTAATGATTGTGAAAAAATTCTTTCTCACCAAATAAATCTTCATGGGCAAGCGAGTTTTATTATTCCAGGTGGTACCACACCCTCTCCTGCTTTTAACCTGTTATCAAATGCCAATTTAAAATGGGAGTCGGTAACCATTGCGCAATCTGACGAGCGCTGGGTCGATGCAACTCATGCGCAAAGTAATGAAAAACTAA
>JBMYPE010000249.1:0-3576 GCA_049600015.1 Kangiellaceae bacterium | reverse complement strand
AATAAAAGATTGAACTCTAAAGGGAGTAGTCGTTCGACTAATTCTTCTTTATTGAATACACATGGTAAGGCTTTTATATTGTGAAATTGTTCAGATTGCCGCAGTCTAGAAATATTGCTCAACAATTCTCCTTGACTTTCGTTTATATCTAAAACCAATGAATCACAAAGCTGCGAAATATACTTATTTGCCATTTTTTGAAATTCACCATCATAAAAAACTCGCTCTGCAGAGAATAGTAACCGACATAAGAGGATGTTAATTCTGAGAGGTTTTGAATAATGGTTGCGATCAGAGCTTAATGACGAGTTTTTGTTGAGAACCAGACCACCGAAAAGTTGATCAAATTGGCCGCAGTAGATTAGTTCATTGAGCTGGTTGTAAAAAGTAGATGAGTTTGAGTTTGTTTCTGTAACTGGCCGATTGGCGATTTCTGTGAGTTGTGTTTGTAATCTGTAGAGCGTCTCAAATGACGGAGCTTTTTTGATTGACTCAAGCAGTTCACTACTAGCGTGATTGTACATCTAGTTTTCTTTCTTAATTGAAGGTGCTCTTTGACAGCACACTCTATTTCTACCTTTGTCCTTCGCTCGATAAAGGGCGCTATCAGCTCGTTCAAATACTGCTTTAGTTGTGTCATCATTGGTAAATTCAGAAATTCCAAAGGACATTGATATTTCCACGTTGACGCCTTTGTTAATTAACTCAATTTGATTAATCGATTGACGCATTTTATTCATTGCTCGGGTGGCGTCAATTAAAGTGGTTTCTGGGAGTAATATAACGAACTCTTCGCCGCCAAACCGGGCAACAAAATCGGATTCTCTTATGCCTGCATGTAGGCAAGCGGCAATTTTTTTCAAAACTAAATCGCCAAAACTGTGGCCGTGTGTATCATTTACTTTTTTAAATGAGTCAATATCACACACAACCAATGTTAAAGAGTTTCGATATCGACGCCAACGATTATATTCCTGTGTTAGCCTTTCATTATAGGCATAACGATTGGGTAAGTTTGTTAATTGGTCAGTCTGTGCTCTAACTCTTTGTTCGGCTAAATCATCTTTTAGTCGAGTGGCTTCATCTTCTGTCGCGATCATTTGTTCTTTCAATTTTTCGACTTGAGAAATTAAAATATCACTTTTGTTTTGTTGTGTTTCGCAAAATTCATTGATTTGAGAAAGCATACTGTCCATATTTTTTGCAATGCTTTGCTCTGCCTCGGCTAGTGTTTTAGAGTTGGTTAAAGATTTTTTAATGGACGAAATATTTTGGCTTAAATCAATATTTAACTGTTCGTTATCTTGTTCATTACTTTGGCTAAAGTTTAAAGTCTTACCTATAAAATCATTCACTCGAATAATGCGCTGATTTAAAGATTTTAAGAACGACTCAAACTGCATGTGCTCTTGATCCGATATTTCAATGAATGCACTGGCGATTAATTCTAGAATGGATGAAAGTTGAGATATTGTTTTTATTTTCGATATTTCAGCTGTTAGAACTTCAGCAATATCTTGATAACCATCCATGCTCGCCAACTGTTCTACTAATCTTTGTAAAGAGTTTTTTATGTCTGGGGGAAGAGTCGTTTGTAATAAATTGCCGTCAACATTCGATAATTCTTTTTCTAAGTTGGCAGCGCTTTCGGAATCTGCAATTGAACTAGATTGAGTTTTTTCCTCGTTGGAATTTTTTTTAGTAAAAAGCGAGGTGAGGAAACCTTGCTTAGCGTTTTTTGATTCGTTATTTGTAACCCTTTGCGAATCTTGTATTGCAGCTGAGGATTCTATATTTTCAACATAGGTTTTAATTTCCTTCGCAATTGCAGTCATGATGCTGTTAGCGTCACTATGTTGTGATTTTTTGTTTGCTTTTTCTAGATTTGTTTTTAAACGAATGGGAAGCTTTTGTTTAAGTAAAAGCTCTATCAAATTAACCTCTTGAATGACTTTTTGTTGTTGCTTCGATTTTGGCTCATCTTCTAAGCTTCTTAAATCTTTACTGATGTCATCTATTATGATTTTTAAATTTGATTCAGGTTCATCCTTCTTAACTGCAAGTCTTAATTTCGCTAAAGAGCTATCCAGTTCCTTAGAAAGTCCCATACCGACAAAGCTCAGACGAGATAAATGTCTCTTTAATTCTTTACAACTATTTTCTAAATTTTGCTCTTCTTTTTGCATAAGATATTCAGTCGATTTGTCAGGTCTTTGTCGTTTAAATACGATATTAGTTTATATATTGCCTTGAAATATTTTGATTTAGAACTGTTGATTGTATATTCATTTTATTCGCTGGAATTTCAATTTCCATAGTAATTGGTAAATGATCAGAAACACCAACATTAAGTACTTCACTTTTAATGATCCGCAAATTTTTACTCACCCAGATTTGATCGTAACAATGCCGCGGATTCCATCTTGGATAGGTGGGAGATAATAAAGGATTTCTATTAACCTCAATTTTAGCATTTTTAAAGGCCCTCGACACTGTGTCTTTTTTACAATTCATATCGCCCATGATAATGAAGTGATCTGTTTTTTTAACTAAGTTGGCGATGTATTCTAATTGAGCGGCTCTAGCTTTTTGTCCAAGCGCCAAGTGGACAGAAATAATTTTAATATTCACGCCACTGGAAATAATATCGATCTCTAAAGCACCTCGACCAGCTATTCTTCCCGGAAGTTTATGTGAATTAACTTGGGTTGATTGATACTTAGTTAATACTCCATTGGAATGGGAGGCTAATCCTGCAAAGTGTCGATTTTGTTGTTGATGGTAATGAGGAAAGCCGCCTTTATCAGCCAAATATTCAATTTGGTTCACATAATTTGATCTTAGACTACCCGCATCGACTTCTTGAAGTGCGACAATATCATATTCAGAAAGCCAATCCGCAGCACGAGTTAAATTATCCGTTCTATCAGAATCTGGCAGTAAATGGCGCCAGCTTTGAGTGATGTAGTCACTGTAACTGTTACTTTTAATTCCTACTTGTAAGTTATAGCTCAATAAATTAATTCGATGACTTTGAGAGCTGGTGTCAATCTCCAATTAATACTCCTTTTCATAAAACAGTGTTTCTTTGCTTTCTTTTTAATAATAGTCGTTTCTCTATAAGTTTGAGCGAAAATCTAAAAGTAATTTGCATTGCGATTACATAGATGCTTGATACTAGGCTAAAAAATCCAAATCACTCATCAGTTTAATGATCTATTATATTTTTAAATGAGTAACATTTCTCAATGTACCAACCTTTTTTTGACAATATGTCTTAGTGATTTGTAGATATAAAAAAACGGCTAAATAGCCGCTTTTTATTATTTGTGTTATTAATTTGGGCGCCTAATGTAAACCCGCAAGATAATAGGCTAAAGCTTCTATTTGCTTATCGCTCATTTTAGCGACTACATCTCTCATTATGCCGTTTGCATCATTATCTCTATTTCCAGCTCTAAACGCTTTTAGCGTTGAGATGGTGTATTCTGGATGCTGTCCACCTACTGCTGGGAATCCTGCAGCTGCCATTCCTTCTCCTGTGGCTGCATGACACGCAATACAAGCGGGAATATC
>JBMYPE010000248.1:0-3584 GCA_049600015.1 Kangiellaceae bacterium | reverse complement strand
TTCTGACTGCTTACATTGATACACCTAGTTTAAGATATTCAGTCGCCTGGGTTTCGTTATTTTTAATCACTTTAGTGATTATGGGACTCATTAACTATGTATTAAGCCAATTGATAGAAAAAACAGGCTTAAGTGGGATGGATCGTATCATGGGAATGGTCTTTGGCGCTTTAAGAGGTGTATTGTTAGTTTCGGTAGCCGTCATACTTTTGAGAGAATTTACTTTAGTAAATGAGGATGATTGGTGGAAGAACTCTCAACTGGTTCCTCATGTAGAAATTCTCGGAAATTGGTTCTATGAAAAAGTCGATGATGTACTCCCTGAGCTAACTAATAAACTTCCACTAACTAAAGATTAACTTGCAAAAAAGGTTCAAACTCTATGTGCGGCATTGTTGGTATCTATAGTCACTCCCCAGTTAATCAAAGTATCTATGACGCTTTAACCGTTCTGCAGCATCGTGGTCAAGATGCTGCAGGCATAGTGACATTAAAAAATGGAAAAATGTTTTTACGTAAAGCTAATGGCTTAGTGAAGGATGTTTTTCATACTAGACATATGCAGCGCTTGGAAGGCAATGTTGGAGTAGGACATGTGCGTTATCCCACCGCTGGCTGTTCAAGCTCAGCTGAAGCACAACCCCTGTACGTCAATTCACCTTATGGAATAGTTTTAGCACACAATGGGAATTTGACCAATAAAAATGAATTAAGGGGTGTGTTAGCAAAGGTAGATAAAAGACACATTAATACCAGCTCAGATTCTGAAGTTCTTCTCAATATTTTTGCGAGTGAGTTACAAAAAGCAATATCAACTGATATTAACGAAGCTATTATATTTAAGGCGATGGATAACGTTTATAGACGTTGTAGGGGAGCTTATGCGGCGGTGGCATTAATTGCTGGTTACGGCATGTTAGCCTTTAGAGATGCGCATGGAATAAGGCCTGCAGTATTGGGTAAACGCTTGGTGAACTCTAAAGCCGAATATATGGTTGCATCCGAAAGTGTTGCTTTAGATGCTTTAGGATTTAAAAAAGTGAGAGATTTACTTCCAGGCGAAGCAGTCTATATTGATCAAAATGGCGTACTTCACTCTAAACGCTGTGTCACACTAGATCAAACCGCGCCATGTATATTTGAACATGTTTATTTGGCAAGACCAGACTCTTTTATGGATAACATTTCTGTTTATCGTTCTCGACTACGAATGGGAGAGAAATTAGCCGACAAAATTAAGCAAGACTGGCCTGAGCACGATATAGACGTCGTCATTCCTATCCCGGATACCTCTGCAACAAGCGCAATGGAACTTGCACAAAAGCTAAATATAAAACTTCGTCATGGGTTTGTAAAAAATAGATATATTGGCAGAACATTCATCATGCCAGGACAAGCTGTTAGAAAAAAATCGGTTAGACAAAAGTTAAATGCCATTAAATTGGAGTTCAAAGGTAAAAACGTACTACTTGTAGATGATTCAATTGTGAGAGGAACAACTAGTAGCCAAATAGTTGAAATGGCAAGGGATGCTGGGGCAAATAAAGTTTATTTCGCTTCTGCAGCGCCTCCTGTGAGATACCCGAACGTATACGGCATTGATATGCCGTCGGCTAATGAATTAATAGCGCACGGTAAAACGGAAGAAGAAATAGGGGAGTTAATTGGCGCTGACCGAATGATTTACCAAGATTTGCAAGATTTAATAGAAACATGCAAAGAAGGCAATCCATTAATCACGCATTTTGATACTTCAGTTTTTGATGGTAAATACATCACTGGTGATATAGATGAAGATTACTTAACCGGCATTGATAAAGAAAGAAATGACAGCGCAAAAGGTGATAACCAGAAATCGAGTTCCATTGCTTTACAAATGGATGATGAAGATGATGATTGTAATATAGAACTTCATAACGTTGGAAAAGCATAAGTTTGGCTAAATTAGCAAACATGATTCTTAAACTATTTGGTTGGAAGCTTATTGGTGAACTTCCTTCGATTAATAAATTTGTGGTGATTATTGCACCCCACACATCTAACTGGGATTTTTTTGTATTCATACTAGTTAAGTTTGCTTGCAAGGTTAAAGTGAGTTTTATTGGTAAACACACTATTTTTATCGGGCCTATTGGTTGGGTGCTAAGAAAATTGGGCGGTATACCCGTCAAGAGATCAAGTTCAAATAATGTGGTCACCGCGATTGTCCATGAGTTTTCACAACGAGAACAAATGATTTTTGCGTTATCGCCTGAAGGGACTAGAAGCTACCTTGATCATTGGAAAAGTGGTTTTTACCATATTGCAAAAGAAGCCAATGTACCGGTTGTTACGGCTTTTCTTGACGTGAAAACAAAAAACATCGGTTGGGGACCTATCTTTTACTTAACAGATGATAAGCACGAAGATCTCAAACTCATTGGCTCGTTTTATCAAGATAAAATTGGATTCAAACACGACAAATATAGCAAAGTCAGATTTTTAGATTAATGAGTCATTTAGTTCTCAAACTTCATGTCGGTTTCTATATTAAGTTAGTTTTATATTTTCTTCTCTTTTTCCATTTTCAGCCACTCATCGCTAATAAAGCGGATTACCGATATAAAAAAGCTTTTGATATTCAAAAGCTATCTTTAGAACAAGGCTTGTCTCAAAGTGTAGTGAATGCCATTGCGCAAGATAAAAACGGGTTTATTTGGCTTGCAACAGAGGATGGCCTTAACCGTTTTGATGGTTATGAGTTTATAGTTTATCAACATGATCACAAAAACAAATCTTCCTTGCATGAAAACTGGGTAACGGCTCTCTCTATTCAAGATAATAAAGGAATTTGGTTAGGAACGGTGTCTGGCCCCAGCTTTTTTGATTTTTCGACAAGAAAGTTCACGAATTACGGGCAGATTTTTCCAATTGTAAATCAGCATGTTAGAGATGTTATTTTTGATAAAGATAGTGGACTATGGGTTGCGACATATAAAGGCTTATTTTATCGAGCAATCGATTCCGAAAATGATTCTCCGTTCCTATCAATTGCAACGCGGCATTTTAGCAAGAGTCACACTAAAGTAATATCTTTAACGTCCAGCGACGAGTACATTTTTGCGTCTACTGACAATTGTATTTTACGAATTAACAAATTCTCTCATGAAACGGTCGATTTTTGTGCGGGGAATAAACTATCTTCACTAATAAAAAAATCAATTACCACCGTGTATTTAGAGAATAATAATTTATGGATAGGGACAGAGTCCTCCGGTCTTTATCAATATGAAATTAATAATGATGCACTCCATCAATACACAACTGAATCACTAAATGGATTGGCTATTAGCTCAGATTATGTGCAAGATATAGCGTCGCATAAAGACGGCTCCATTTGGATAACAACCATTAATGGCATAAGTATTTATGATCGGAACACTCATAGATTTACCCAACATACACAATCTGGACTAGGTAAAAACCAGCTCTCTGCATCTGATATTTTATCCATTTTTATTGATAGTTCAGGTTTAGTTTGGCTAGGAACTTATGGTAGAGGGGTCAATTTACTTAATCCTAATCAGCAGCGATTTGAACATATT
>JBMYPE010000247.1:0-3685 GCA_049600015.1 Kangiellaceae bacterium | reverse complement strand
GTTTTCGTCTAGTCTAATTGCACAAGATTCTCAAGGTTACACCCCACAAGCAAAAGCTAAAATTCTAGAGCGTACATTAATTCCCACTGGATATGGATTAACTAAGTTTTTAAATAAAGACTTTTACTTAGCTCGGTTTTCAATTGATGAATCCGCTGACTATATTAATGCAGACGATCTGATTTATCTTGATGCTGCAAGGCGAATGGAATTTAAGTTTGTATCTGATAAGATTTCTAGCAAAACATTTTGGCGTAGACTATCACAAGGCATGAAAATAAATAATGATAGAGATGCGCTCAAAGATAACTTAGTTTTCGTTAAGCAATTAAAAACATTTTTCCGACGGGTAATTAAAAAAGGCGATGTGATACGGTTTGATTATCACAGAGATTTTGGTACTCGCGTTTACCACAACAAAAGATTTTTAGGTGAAATTAGCGATTCTAGAGAGTTTTATCGATTTATCGTTAATGTGTGGTTTGGTAATCGTCCGCCTTCCAATCGATTCAAAGAAGGTTTGTTAGGTCGAAATGGTGATGACTACGCAATTAATATGCAACATCGTTTTGAAAATGAGTAATTACTCGCACATAAATGCTTAATAGCTGCAAAGCGAATACCGCAAGATTAACTATTCTTTTGTCGTTCAATAGTCTCAATCTATTTAAAACATTGTGAGTATCTATTTGGAACGCTTATAAAATACCTGTATCTTTACCTTTCTTAATTAAATAGTCATTAAGACACATAAACACATAGCCAATTAATTTGGTTGATTAATAATATTGGAGAATAAATATGGGCGTATTAGTTGGTCGCGAAGCACCAGATTTCACTGCAGCAGCTGTTTTAGGTAATGGCGAAATAGTTGATTCTTATAATCTAAAAGACACAATCAAAGGCAAAATGGCGGTAATCTTCTTTTACCCATTAGATTTTACATTTGTATGTCCTTCAGAGTTGATTGCATTTGATCATCGATTAAAAGATTTTACTGATCGCGGTGTAGAGGTGATTGGTGTTTCTATTGATTCACAGTTTTCTCATAATGCATGGAGAAATACAGATATTAATGATGGAGGCATAGGTCAAGTGGGTTACACTCTTGTTGCTGATGTGAAGCATGAAATATGTCAGGCTTATGATGTCGAGCATCCAACAGATGGTGTGGCTTTCAGAGGATCATTTTTAATCGATCAAGAAGGTAACGTACGTCATCAAGTGGTTAACGATTTGCCGCTCGGAAGGAATGTTGACGAAATGTTACGTATGGTTGATGCACTTAAATTTCATCAAGAGCATGGTGAAGTTTGTCCTGCGGGATGGAGTGAAGGCGACAAAGGGATGGATGCATCACCAGATGGTGTGGCTAAATACTTATCTGAAGAAGCTGATAACTTATAACTTAAATTATCACTATGTATGAAAAAACCGGAGTTGCTCCGGTTTTTTTGTACCTTAAATTCACGAATCTAGACTGATTCAAGCCAATTTTTATCAGAAGCCAAAACTGAGACACTCGACTAAGTTTAAAAAACTGAACTATGCTAATTTTAAGTTAATTGGATTTTTAGGTATATTCGAGGTTTTTATGCCGATTTTTTATAAATCACACAAGCTGGTGATGTTACTTTTATTTAGCATTTTGTTGCTTGGGGTTTCATCTGCCGCGTCAAGTTTCGCCGTGCCGGATAATGTTCAAGCAGTATTTGTTAATAATGGTTGCTTAGATTGTCATTCTGGGGCAAATCCCTCAGGCCAGTTGTCTCTTGATGATGCCGCCATTTCAGAAACTTCCTTAGTCAATATAGTGGCCAATTGCAGTAATGCAAATGATGTTTTAGTGGTTGAAGGTGATGTTGATAATTCTGTATTACATCAAAAATTAGCAAACGCTAATATTGCTTGTGGTGGTCAGATGCCACCCTCGGGTGCACTAATTAGTGCCACGGATTTAGCCGTTATTGATAACTGGATAATTTCTATTGGACCTGCACAGCAATTTGGCTTGTTGACTCTTGAAGCTAACGAACTGAATGTTAATGAAGAACAAGGAGAGGCAACCTTAACTGTTAATAGAGAATTAGGCACTCAAGGAAATGTGTCGATTGACTTTCTTGTTTCAGCTGTTGCTGGAGACAGCGCAGAAAATGGTACGGATTTCGTTGAACTAACTGGAACTGTAAGTTTTGCAGACGGTGAGACTAGTCAGTTGATCACATTTTCTTTGCTAGATGACGACATATTTGAAGGCACTGAAGTTTTTAGCATACAACTAGTCGCCGGAACTGAGATTGGCGGTGCTGTGCTGGGTGAGCCTAACTTAACTAAAGTTAACATCTTAGATAATGAATTAGATGACAACTCTGGCACTTTTTTATTTTCTAGAGTTTCTTACAGTGCAGAAGAGAATGTAGAAGGTGGATTAATTAACGTGACGATTATTCGTTCTTTTGGCGAGACTGGTGAGGTAACCGTTGATTACGCCACTTCTGATTCAAGTGCTATTGCGGGCAGTGATTATAGTGCGACTATGGGAACTTTGGTTTTTCCGGAAGGAAATAAAAGTCAGACTTTCACAATTGCCATTCTTGATGATGATGTAGAAGAGGAAAATGAATTGTTTAATTTGACCTTATCGCAACCTGGCGGCGGAGCCGAACTAGGAGCTCCTTCATTTGTGCAAGTTAGTATTGTAGATAATGATGGTAACTCCGATGGCGGTGGAGATAATGGTGGCGGAGGCGATGGAGGTGATACTGGCGGAGGTGACGGAAATGCAGGTGGCGGAAACTCTGGAAATGAAGGCGGTGTTGATGTGGAAGCGACAGAGGATGCTGAGTTTGAAGCTGCTGGAAGTCTTACTTATATTTTTCTTATTGTATTAGTTTTGCTAATAGCCTCTCAGAAAATCGTGCGGTGTAACGAAGATGATTTTTAGCAGATAATAGAAATTCCACTATACTTGGATTATCAAGCATTAATCTAAACAGATGTAGCTAAAATGAGGTAATCCAATATGCCCCTTAGATTTCCAGATGATCCACTTTATCAACTATTAAGAAGTGAAAAGGTCAAAGAGTTTAACCAGCAACGTGAAAATATTGAGACGCTCGATTTTCACGAATGTGATTTCAGAGGGCTAGATCTAAGAGGCTTAAACGCCAAGGGAATTAATTTTGATGGTTGTTACTTTCGCGCAACCGACTTGAGAGGGATTGATTTTAGTCAATCAACGTTAGATGGTGCAAGTTTAGCATCGGCTCAAATATCAGGATGTTATTTTCCTAAAAATATCAACGCAATTGAAATTTATGTATCTGTTGAAAAAGGCATGAGGATGCGTGGTCGCTAGTTTGTTATTTTGTCAAATGTCATATTGCAATCAACCACTTTTCAATAAACCGCTACAAGACATTTGTTCTCGATTCGTTTAATATCCCTTAACTTATAATAATTTTATAAACTAAGGGGTTACTTTTGGAAGCAATAAATGATTTTCTACTTTGGATTGACGGTTATCTTGGGTCACATCCATTTTTTCCTATCCTGTTGTTAGGCACAGGGATTCTATTTACCTTATACCTTGGTTTTCCTCAGATTCGATATTTCGCACATGCCACTCGGATTTTAAGAGGGAAATATTCTAAGGATGACTCGCCAGGGGATACCTCTCACTTTC
>JBMYPE010000246.1:0-3721 GCA_049600015.1 Kangiellaceae bacterium | reverse complement strand
GCCTACCAATAAAATAATTGAACCGGACATTTCGCCTTTGAGTGCGCCTAATGCCAAAAATTCGATGATCCTGTTTTTTACATCGCCAAGTCCAGAGTGATGTTGGTTTAGTGCTCGCTTGGCGGCAGTTAAGCTCATGTTGTCTTTACTATTAACTCCCCAAGGTAATCGAGAAAAAACATCTAAATAATTTCGGGTTACCGCATATTCCGGTGAGCCTGATTCTAAAATGGAGAGTTTATCCATTTCATCTTGGTACTTTCTTAATGCTAATTTAGTGAGAGTTTTACCTTTTAAATTATTTTCAAAATGCTCCAAATCGGCAGTTCTGTCATCTTTTGCGATTCCCAGTTCTTTTTGAATTGCTTTTAGCTGCTCTCTAAGAAAAAACTGTCTTTGATGATCAGATAACGAGTCTTCTACTTTTTCTTGTATATCTTTTTGAAGCTCTGCAACTTCGTATTCTTTTTGAATCAATACAAGCACTTTCTCCATACGCTTTTTCAAATGCACCGTTTCAAGCACTTCTTGTAGATCTTCTCGTGTTGCAGTTGTGACGCTTGCGGCAAAATCTGCCAGTTGTGACGGCTCATTTGGATTAAATCGGTTTAGGAAAAATTTTAACTCTTCGCTGTACATTGGGTTTAGAGGAACTAGCTTTTTAAGCGTGTTGATGATAGCCATTGCATAGGCTTTTATTTCGTCCTCAATTGAATATTCTGGTTCTACCGGATATTCGACTTCAACTAAAAATGGAGGCTGTTGACTGAGCCATTTTTTGATACGAAATCGTTGGATGCCTTCTGCGATAAATTGAACTTTACCAGACGTTAAGACAGGGTGGTGTATTTTTACCAATGTTCCAATTTGATGAAACTCTTCTGGTTTTGAGTTTTCTGGGCGCGGATTTTTTACTAGAACCAACCCTGTAATGTCTTTTCGCTCCTCATGTATAAACTCAATGGTATCGTGCCATTCCTCTTCGTTCATTAAAATCGGTAGGGTTTGAGGTGGAAAAAATGGACGTTCACTAATCGGCAGTAGACAGACTTGTTTGGGTAGGTATTTCTTTTTAAGGCGAGCCTTTCGAGAAATTTTAGGAGCTTTGTGATTAGTCAAATCGGTCATATTATTAATCAGACAATTTAAAGATATGAATATTATTTTAAGTATAGCAGTGATAAAAACTTGAGCAGTATTTTATGGGACCAATAGCTGATATTGACTCCTTGCGTAATATAGAATTGCTAGAGCCGTTTATTAAATAATGACTTACGACTGCCGATATAATCTATAAGTAATTTTTTACTTTGGAGCCGCTAAGTTAAAAGCCCAAGAGAAAGTGATGAATATTGGAGAGATAAAAAAACCGTCTGTGGATTCTCAGTTGATTAAGCCAAAGCAAGAGGTCTCACCGACTACCGCGATAGCAGCGTTAAAGCCGGTAGGTGATCAGGTTGATATTTCTGTAAAAGCCAAAGAAAGATTCGTGCAATATGAAAAAAATCGAAAAAAAACATCCATGAGAGCAGCGTTAGAATCTGATTCCGATGAGCCTGAGGAAAAGCATCAAATAGATTTTACCGCTTAATGTTTCCGTGAAATATAGGCATAATTTGCACCTAGATTAAAGACCTCTAATCAACATATAATATGTCATTGGACGAGAATGTTCTTAAACTCTTTGAATTTGATATGAATAATCCCACCGAAACTGATATTAATAATACAAATACTAATATTAAAAACAAATCTAAAGATTCTGAAAAACTAGAGTCTACGGTTGCTAGTTATGACGTGGGCGTTCTGATGGCACAGACTAGAATGTTAGCAGCCGATTATCGAGCGCAAACTGGTCAAGCGTTACCTGTAACTGAAGAGCTCGCTCGGTTTGATGGAATTAATTTATTGGGACTGAAAAAACTCACGGAACAAGAGTGTATTGATGCCACTAACGAAAAGGGCGACGAGCTATATTTAATAAAAGGCAGAGTCATATTTAAGAGTGGTAAGGCGCGACAGAAGCTTGGACAATTAAGCCTTCAATTTAATTGGAATCAATTGTTAATGGTGATTTATGATCCAAAATATCAACCAAGTCAAATTTTTAAAATCTCTAGAGACATTATTGAAAAAGAGTTAGAAAAATTACCCGCTAGTAAGCGAGGCTCTATGACAGTTGCCAAATATAAAGCCATTGGGCAATTAATTTGGGCCGCTGAAGATTGAAAATAACCTCAGATCGCATTTTACAATCTTTAGGCAAAGATGGGGAATTCGCGAAAAATAATCCACAGTTTGAACCTAGAGCTGTTCAACAAGAAATGGCTGTAGCGGTTAATAGCGCCATCCAATCCAAATCAAACTTGGTCATCGAAGCGGGCACTGGAGTGGGTAAAACATTCGCCTATTTATTACCTGCGCTTTTATCAAATCAACAAGTCGTGGTTTCAACTGGCACAAAGAATCTACAAGACCAATTATTCAAACGTGATTTACCTAATATTCTTAAAATACTGGAGATATCACCAAAAATAGCATTGTTAAAGGGGCGTAACAATTATTTATGTCACTATCGACTTGAAAATACGCTTGCCTCTGGTCGTTTGCCTGATCCTAAGGCCGTTAAGTTCCTAAGTATGATCAACCGTTGGAAGGAGAAGACCCTCACTGGTGATTTAGGTGATTTGGCATCGCTTCCTGAAAACTCAAGCATAGTGCCACACGTTACTAGTACTGCGGAAAACTGTTTGGGTCAAGACTGTCCTTTTATAGATGACTGTTATTTGGCTGCTGCCCGTGAAAGAGCTCGTAAAGCAAAAGTATTGGTGGTTAATCATCATTTATTACTAGCTGATCTAGTTTTAAAGGAAGATGGTTTTGGAGAGCTATTGCCAGATACCGATATTTTCATTATAGACGAAGCCCATCATTTACCTAAAACGGCCTATCAGTTTTACGGTGATTCTTTAACTAGTCGTCAACTATCAGAAGCATGCAAAGAAGTTGAACTAGAATACAGAACCCAAGTAACAGATTGCCGAGATTTACTATTAGAATCCGAGAGGTTATCCAAACAAGTCAAAGAGTTTCGCATGAGTTTACCTAACTTTGATATAAAAGAAGAATGGCAACACTCAAGGGTTAGAAATAGAACCGAAACTGAAGATTCATTGATGGAATTAGCTAATAAAATTAATAAGTTACTCGATATTGTTAAAGTTAATTCAACTAGAACAAAAACTTTAGAATCATGTTTTGAGAGATTATTAAGCTTCAAGTCAACACTGGATGCTTTCATGCTGGCCAATGTAGCAAGTGGAACTCGGGTTAATTGGTATGAGACCAACAGGGCTAGCTTTAGATTGAACTCAACTCCGTTAGACGTTGCGGAACTGTTTCAAGCTAGTCGCAGCCGTTATGCCGAGTCTAGCTGGATAATGACCTCCGCAACCTTAACGGTCAATCAAAATTTTGAACATTATGTTAATGAGCTAGGTTGGAATGACATTACCGAAAAAGAATTGGCCTCTTCATTTGAATATCAAAAACAATCTTTGTTTTATGTGCCTAGAGAGCTGCCTTCGGTCAATCACAAACAGCATACCTATAAAGTGATTGAAGCCGTGTTACCTTTGCTGCAAAAATCAAATGGCCGAGCTTTTTTACTTTTTACCAGTCATAGAGCACTACAAATAGCGGCCGAAAAATTGAGAGAATA
>JBMYPE010000245.1:0-3731 GCA_049600015.1 Kangiellaceae bacterium | reverse complement strand
ATACCTTGCTCTGGCAGAAGATAATTAGCTTGTTTATTATTTTTAGTTAATTCCAGCTCTTCTACATCTTCGATGGTAATTTGGTCATCGAGCGAAAGTAAAATAAGTCTTTCAATTGAATTTCTTAACTGCCTAACATTTCCTGGCCAGCTATAAGCAATCAATTTTTTAAAAGCAGTCGTTGTCAATTTTTTATTTGGAATATTATGAGTTGCACTAAAGTGTGTGAGAAAGTGATTAATTAACAGTGGAATGTCTTCTTGTCTTTGTCTTAATGAAGGGATGACGACTGGAATGACGTTGAGACGGTAGTATAGATCTTCTCGGAACAATCCTTTTTCAACTTCCTCAAGTAAATCTCGATTAGTTGCTGCAATGACTCTAACATCTAGTTCTAGTTCTTGATGAGAGCCCACTCGAGTGATAGTTCCTTCTTGCAAAAAACGCAACAGTTTACTTTGTAATAAAAGCGGTAGCTCACCAATTTCATCTAAAAACAAAGTCCCGTTATTAGACGCCTCAAATTTTCCAATTCTGGTTTTATTGGCACCAGTGTATGAACCTTTTTCTGCCCCAAATAATTCTGCTTCGGCTAAACTTTCGGGAATAGCAGCACAGTTGACTGCAATAAAATTTTCATCATGACGAGTTGACAATTTATGAATAGCACTGGCAGCTAATTCCTTGCCTGTACCACTTTCCCCTGATATTAAAAGTGTGGCGCTAGTAGGCGCTGCTTTTTCTATACGAGTAAATAGACGATTCATTGCTCTAGAGCTTCCGATCATATCGATCAATTGAATTCTATGTTTGGATTGCTCTTTTAACTGACTATTTTCTTCCTCTAACGATTTTGTATAGAGTAGTTTTTTAATGGTAAAAAGCAGTGTTTGTTTATCAAAAGGTTTTGACAAATAATCATCCGCACCTGAGCGAATGATTTCAATCGCATGGGATGCCTCTCCATGAGCGGTAATTAAAATGAATCCGGAGTGGGGACTGTTGTTATTGACATAATGTAGCAACGCTTCTCCATTTTGACCGGGTAATTTCCAGTCAGAAATAATTAATTCAAATGTTCGTTTTGTAATTTCTTCAATAGCTTCTTCTGTAGATGAAACACCGATCACTCTATAACCCGCAGAGGACAAAATAGATTCAATTATATCTCTTTGATCATCTTCATCTTCCACCAGTAGCACATTAATCTTCATTGTTTATACTCTATCCTGTAAGGTTAAAACGATTTTTGTACCGGGATATTTTTTATTCACTAACTCGGGGTTATTGGTGACAACAATGTCTCCTTGGTATTTTAAAGTGATGACTCTATGAGCAAGATATAAACCCATTCCCGCACCATAGGTTTTATTGGTGTTATGAGGCGTGAATAATTTAGATTTTATCTCTTGCGAAAAACCAACTCCGCAATCCAAGATAGATATTTCAATTGTACCTTTGTTATTTTTAATAACGAGCTTAATTTTAATTGCTTGATTATCTGGTATTTCTTTATTAGAAGATGCTTCAATTGCGTTGCTAATTAGGCCGTTTAATAAACTTTTAAGTTCTACTTCATTTGCATCGATTACAAAATTATTGGCGTTGTCGGTTGGGATAATTTCTAAAGAAATATCAATTTGCTTTTGTTGAACGAGGTGTATTTCGTTAATGCAATGACCCAATAGTTTATCAATTGCAACAGGCTCTTTAATTCGTTTGTCGTTCGACATAATATCCAACATGGATTTAACCCAATTGTCTATTCGCTGAATTTGTTTTTTTGATACGCTATTTAATTTTTTGCTAGTTGATTCGTCATTGCTGATCGACAATTCTTCAATCGCTAGGTTTAATGTGTTTAATGGATTACGAATAGTATGGGCAAGCCCTCGAGTGATTTCGGATAATTCAGAGTGTTGTGCTTGCTTTAAAAGTGCTTCGTTCTCTTTTTGTAAGGTATCGATTTGGCTCGACATTTTGTTAAATGCTCTCACTGCATTTTTAATTTCAATACTTTGAAAACGGATATCATTTTTTATTTGAAAACCAAATTCACCTTGACCAACTTTGTGCGATGCTTTCTCTAGTTCCTTAAGCGGTTTACTGAGCTTTTTTGAAAAGTAATTAGCGATCAAAACGCCGATAAGTATGAAGGCTAACGAACTGATGAGTAATTTGTTTAACATGGCGTCCAGAGAATCGGTAATTCCAGTTCTAGGAATATCAACTAATAAATTCTTTCCGCTTGAATTAATTGAAATAAATTTGTCTTTTTGACCATCATTCAAGCTGATATTTATATGATTGGAAATATTAGTAATAGATTCCAACATGGATTCTCTTTCGATTCTAGAAATTCTATTTGAAAACGCGAATGCCTTAAATTGATTGGCTGGTTGCCCAAAAAGTAGTTTTTCTACGGTCGAGCGGCTAACTTGAAATGCCGCCTCGCCGATTTTGCTCGACACATCTTTTGAGTAATTTTGAATCAGTGCTAACTGTAAAAAAAATAGTAATATAAGAATGAATGATATAAACAGAAATGTCATTTTGCGGAATGTCATATTTGTAAATGCCATTGAAGTGTCTCTCGTTTTTATTAGTGGTTTGAGTATAGATTCCTTCTAGAATAATTAATATAGCATGTTTTATGCCAAGGGCTTCTCTCCGTCACAATGCAATATGGAGGTAGAACATCACACTTAACCCTAAAACCATGCCTATTGTTTCCCATTTATTAGGAAGGTTAAATTTGGAACTATTTGTTTGTTGAACAGTTTGCTGGTTTGAGTTGTGGTGATGAGTGTGACCCGTGTGCATGCATCCATCTTCATGGGGTTTATGCAAAATAACATGGAGGAGGGAACCGCTAATAAACGCTTGTAAAATGGATGTTGCATTACTGGTATGAATTGCGGTAATTTGCATACTTAATGCGTAACCTCCCGCGGTGGCTACTGCCATTGTTAATAAAGTCAGCAAAGATAGCCTCTCACCGATAAGTGGTTTCAAGAGCCACCAAATAGTGAGCCCTACAGGTAATCTATGTAAAATGATGGCGAGTGAAAGTTGATCGGAATTATTTTGATTCTCACCCGGATAAAGTGCAGCGCCATCAAAACTGGCGTGAATAATCAATCCTAAAATTCCGAGCAAAATCGTGATGATGTGTGTTCGATTGGCTGACTGAGTAAACAAGCGCTCTATCAGAGTCGGGCCTGCAAAACCAAGAAGAGCCAACCCAATCGCTATATAGCCGATATTTTCAACGGTATGTGGCAATACTTCCGTAATTAGCGTAACGGTGATTACTATTAGAATAAATCCGCTAACAATAAAATCAGTTCGCTTCATTGGGCCAAAGGTTTGGTAAATAAGCGGGCCGATCCCCAAGGCAAAAATGCTGGCAACTAAAGCAATCATTAAAATAGTTTACCTGGATTTAATATTTGCTTGGGATCAAGTATTAATTTTATCGATTTCATGATGGCGATTTCTTCTTGGCTTCTCGTAAAATGAAGGTAGGGTTTTTTCAGTAAACCAACACCATGTTCAGCAGAAATACTGCCATTAAATTGTTTAAGAATATTAAATATTTCTGGATTTGCTTGCGTACATTGTGTTTTAAATTCTTCTAGATCTAAATCCAATGGTTTGAGGATGTTTAAATGTAAATTGCCATCACCAATATGACCAAACCAGATATTTTCAAAATCTGGATAGTTGTT
>JBMYPE010000244.1:0-3747 GCA_049600015.1 Kangiellaceae bacterium | reverse complement strand
TATTTATAGTCGCAGTTTAGGTGGAACTTTAAATACATTGGGGCGGCTGACTAATGGCTCACCCGATACTTGTAACACGCCAGCACTCGATGAGCTTAATACACATCGCTATTTACATATAGAACAAAGTGCAACAGTGCGTAGCGAAAATAGAGAATTAATGAATACTTATATAAAACAAGCCATTGAAAACTACTTTAATAGGAGAGAGCAATAGGTTAGTTATTCTAGCTGAAAAAAGAGCCATGTTTTTTAAGTGACTAATCAGTTAGAATCAGTTCAAATTGATTTTTGAGTGCTGTAAATCCATGACTGATAGCCTACCACCTTGTCCTCAATGTAAATCCGAATATGCCTATGAAGATCGAAATCTTCTAAATTGCCCTGAATGCGGTAATGAGTGGGATCCCAATGAACCCGATGAAGATGCCATCATTTTAAATGATAGTGTCGGAAATTTATTGGCGGAAGGTGATAAGGTTACTCTCATTAAAGATCTCAAAGTAAAAGGCACATCCACGGTATTAAAAGTGGGAACGAAAGCGGTCATTAAACGCTTTGTTGATGGCGACCATGACATAGACTGTAAAGTTGACGGTGCAGGCATCATGATGCTGAAGTCTAAGTTTGTCAAAAAGGCTTAAGTTAGCCGCTATTTACGGGATTAAGTGGTTAATGATTGATTCAACAAATTCATCATTAGAAATAAAAAATAGACTATACTTATTGCTAGTCCTTGCGTTGAGTTTAAGCTATCCATGACATCTAAAACTATTCTAATTTTTTTGTTTGTCATATATTCAAATACAATTGTGCAAGCAGAATCATTTTTTCCTTTGGGTCAACTCTCAAAAGTAGATCAGCGAGATTATTGGCTTCCTAACGAAGTAAATTCAACAAAACTTACCTCCCAGTTTGAACAACTCGTCAATAGCCCTGTCGCTCCTATCCAATATCACAGCACGATCAATATTGCATTAATCTATCCAAGTGCTGATATCTCAGATTTTTGGCGGCGTAGTTATCTTGCTTTAGTCAGACGCCTTGCAGCACTAGGAATTGAAGTGAACACTGTAGAGTTTAAATCTCGGCAGGTCGAACATTCTTTACAAACTCAGTACATCAATGAAGTTTTGACTCGCTCTAAAGAATTCGACTTCGTTATTTTTGGGCCATCCGAGTTATCACTGCAATTAAAAAATATTGAAAGACTGGCATTAAACCAAGACTTTGAAACCTTTATATGGGCGTTTCACACACCATACAAATCTTTGGCTAAGCAACCTAGAATGTGGGTTGACTTTTCTAGCAGTCAAGGTGCGAAACATTTATGTGATTATTTGATAAATCGACTAGGCAAATCGATCAAATTTGCGATGAATAGAGGAATCCCAGGAATAACAGATCAACAACGCTCCGGTATGTTTAAACAATGTGTAGAAGAGCAAGGAGATTGGCAAATAGTTTACGAACACTTTGGGCAATATCAAGCTCGCGGAGGGGAAGACGGAACCAATTTAATTAAAGAACATTACCCAGAAGTTACGTTTATACATAATGCCAATACGGCGATGACTTTGGGATCGATCAATGCATTGACTGAAAATAAAAATGAACAAGAAAGCCATATCATGTTGTCTGGGTGGGGCGGCACTGGACTCGAACTTGAAATGCTGCGACAGGGCAAATTAACTGCGACACCGGTTAGGTTAAACGATGACTTAGGTGTTGCGACGGCAGAAGCAATAAAATTAACTCTTTTACAAAGAAGTGACGAGTTGCCTTTAGTTTATTTAGGCCGCATTCGCGTGGGCAATGACAATATGTCAGTCGAACAAATTGATGAACTACAAAACCATGCATTTCGTTACTCCGGGGTTAAAAATAAATGAATCAATTTATCAGACTCATTGATCGTTTGTTCAGACCAGTACAGCGTCATGTAGGTACTCGTTTTATTTTAGTTTCTTCCTTGTTGTTACTCGGGGCCTTATCTGTGGGAGTAACAACTTATCAATCGTTAATAAAAATGCAAAATAAAATTGATAAAGAGATGACCGAACAGGTAGCCACATTAACCAATAATGCTGAGATATCAAGAGAAGCTTTGGAGCTTTTTATTCATATAAATGTTTTCGAAAATACGATAGGTTTTGATTCTACCCAATTAACTAAAGAGGGCTTGTCTATTGGAGAGCGTTTGCAAAAAATAAAATCTTTTTCGAATAATCAAGCGATGCTTGGTGTTCTTGATAATTTTATTGATGACATTCATCGGTTAATCGGGAATGCATTGGCTATGAATAATATTCAAGTGGAAGAACTGCAAGAGATTATGAAACTAAAAGAATTAGTAAATTCTGCTTATCAACCACTTTATCAATCCAAAATTTTAAAGATATTGAATGATATTGTTCTCCAGTCTAGTGAGCTAATTGCTCAGCTTCGCTCACAAATTCCGCCAAAGGATGCCATGATATTGTTGGCAGAAATTAACCTTTCATTTGAGCATTTTTCCGAGAAGTTAAATAAAGAGAATATTCTTATCGACTATGCGGAGTTGTCTAGTCAATTGAAAGTACGCATTGATAAATCAAAAGAAGTGACAAAAAAGCTTAAAGTTAATTTATTGCAACGACAAAAAATTAAAGATGATTTAGCACGTTCCAGACAAGCATTACTATTTCTAATAAAAAAACAAGAACGAACTGCGGGTGATAATGTTTCCAATTTAAAAAATGATTTTAATTCCGCCGTTCTAAAAGTAAACACTAGTACCTCAATTATAACTTTAATTGTGATACTTTTGGGTGGATTACTGATTCTTTATATGGTTAGACAACATATTAATAAACCCATGGAGGATTTAATTAAGGGCATTAATAAAGTTGAATCTAAAAACTTTAATGGTCCAGCTATTTGTTTAAATCGAAAAGATGAATGGGACTCTCTCGAACGGGCGTTCAATAATATGGCTATGGGGCTGAGTGAAAGCTATGAACAACTCAATAATGAACGTCAAAGATTTGATTTTTTAGCTCATCATGATCCACTAACAGGTTTGGTCAATCGACTTTTTATTAATAAAGAGTTAGAAAGTATCGCTGAAAAAGCGAAGCAGTCACACCAATCCTTTGCTGTCATTTATATGGATTTAGATCAATTCAAACGAATTAATGATAGTTTAGGACATATCATTGGTGATGGCTTATTAAAACAAGTCGCCAAGCGAATTTTAAAAACACTGAACGGAGAAGGGCACGCTGCTCGCTTAGGAGGCGATGAGTTTTTATTAGTTTTGCCCCATATGCCAAATAAACAAAAAGCGAAAGAATTTGCTAGCCAATTAAATAAAGTCATCGCAGAACCCTATTCGCTTGATAGTCAGAATATTTTTATTACCAATAGTATTGGAATTTGTTTTTATCCGAATGATGCTGAGGATGTGACCAAATTAGTAAGAAATGCTGATACTGCACTTTATCAAGCTAAAAGAGCTGGAAGGGATTGTTACAAATTTTATAACAAGGAAATGACATCACACGCCTATCAATTGCTAGATCAAAATTCTGGAATCAGACGGGCATTAGAAAACGATGAGTTCCGATTACTTTTTCAACCAAAAGTGAATTTACTTTCTAGTGAAATGGAGGGTGCTGAAGTATTGATACGTTGGCAACATCCAGATATCGGACTTTTAACGCCCAATAAATTTCTTCCCGCAGCGGAAGAAATTGGATTGATCAC
>JBMYPE010000243.1:0-3761 GCA_049600015.1 Kangiellaceae bacterium | reverse complement strand
CGGTAGATTACCGCGTCGTACCTCCTCCTAATGACCTTACTAATTTCAATCAAGTCTCTGGTACATACCCTTCTATTTCGTCATAATCTCCGCCGAATAAGAATTTCTCCATTTCGCCTTTTAAGTACTCTCTAGCTTCCGCATCTGCAAGACTCAGGTGTTTCTCATTAATTAACATGGTTTGGTGCTTCATCCAGAGTTGCCATGCTTCATTTGAAATATTGCCTATTATTTTTTGACCTAATTCACCTGGTACTGGCGCGAATGCCATAGGTGATCCTTCTTTCTGTAATTTTTGACAAAAAACCATATTCTTCTCTTTGATAATTTTTATCTAAATATTAATTGTTGAAACAAAAATTTTTTAATCGGTGTGGGTAATGCAATCTCATGCAAATCGCTGATATTATGCCACGCAAATTCTGCTTTATCTTCTACTAGTCGATTTTTCTCTTTTTCAGGCGCTTCTGAAACAACGGTCGCCCTCAAATGATAGTGACTAAAAGTGTGTTTAAATTCACCGACTAAACTATTTTCATGGGCGTCTTCTAATTCTGGAAGACTCACAATCCACCCCAAATGCCAGAAGGTGGGCGCTTATGCAGTAACACTTGATCATTCTTCTGCCTAAGTAACATGACTGCGTTTTTTGTTGGAATGGTTTTTTTGGGTTTTCTATGGGGATATTCGGCTGTTTTATTTTGTAGGTTGGCTTCACAGTGTTTCGATAATGGACATAATTCACATTGAGGATTCGATCGATTACAGATCCCTGCACCTAAGTCCATCATTGCTTGGTTAAAGTCGCCTGTGCGAATTTTAGGTGTGTATTTTCGGGAAAGTTGCCACAAATTTTTACTTACTTTGGAGTTACCATACCAACCGTCTACTAAAAAAACTCGCGCTAATACTCGTTTCACATTACCGTCTAATATTGCTTCTGGTAATCCATAGGCCAGAGATAAAATTGCGCCACCGGTGGACTCTCCAATGCCAGGCAAAGATACTATTTCTTCAAGTGCCTTAGGAAACTCAGAGTTATACTCACTCGCAACCTGCTTGGCACACTTGTGCAAATTTCTAGCTCTAGAGTAATAACCTAACCCTTCCCAATGCTTTAATACAGTATCGATATCGGCAGCGGCCAATTCATTTACTGATCTAAAAGATGTCATAAACTTTAAATAATAGGGAATAACCGTTTTGACTTGAGTTTGTTGCAGCATAACCTCAGAAACCCAAACTGAATAAGCTGTTTTGTTGAGTTGCCAGGGTAAATCCTTACGACCGTGTTGATCGTAAAAACCTAACATTTGTTTAGCGAAAAATTTGGGAGTGAGCAAAAATAAAAACCCTATTTATTAGCACAGAGGCACAGAGATAACAGAGAAGAGAAAGCTTTGATCGAACCTATAGAAACTTCTGTTTAGTAGTTTCTATTTTTTTCTCGGTTTTCTATGTGCCTCTGTGGTGAAACAGTCTTTTAAATGTTTTAAATAATATCGTAATAATAAGGGATAAAAATAGAAAGCGTGATCCACATTATCAAAACCAAAGGAATACCAATTTTAAGAAAATCAGAAAAGTGATAACCACCGGCGTTCATAACCAATAAATTAGTTTTATATGCCATTGGTGTGGCGTAGCTAAAGTTAGCGCCAAATAAAACCGCAATAACAAATGGCTCTGGCGGCAAGCCTAGTTGTGCGGCAACACTAATTGCAATGGGCGTTCCGATAACCGCCGCAGCGTTATTTGAAACAATATTAGTTAACACTGCGAGCAACAACATCAATCCACTTAAAATTAGCGCAGGATGCCAGCCAGAAGTGGAGTACAAAAATACTTCAGCTAAATAATCGGCTCCTCCCGTTTTTAAAAGCGCATCACCTAAGGCTAAACTTGCAACAACAATTAAAATAACTTGCGTGCTGAGCGCTCGCCCCGCATCACCCCAATCAATACACTTAGTGACTAATAATAAAAGCACACCAACTAAAGCACTGATGGCGATGGGTAGTAAACCAATTGCGGCGACCCCAACAATTCCAAGCATGATGGCTAAAGCCATTGGCGCTTTATTTGTGTGAGGTAAGTCGGTTGTCGCATCTAGAATTAAAAAATCGCCTTTCTTTTTCATTTCAGCAATTCTTTCTCTTGAACCCTGTACTAATAGAATATCGCCCACGTGCAAAGACACACCGCCAAGCTTTTTAAACAAATCTATCTCTTTACCTTCTCTATGTAATGCAACTGCGACCAGTTTGTATTGGTCGACAAAACGCACATTTTTTAAAGTGGAACCAGCTAAAGGCGAACCTGGCGCAACTATCACTTCAACAAGTTGTTGATCGTCAGCTGTTAATGGGTGTTCTTCGTCTATTTGTTGTTTACCAACAAATAGTTTAGCGCCTAGAACCTTTTCAAAATCTAGCAGGTTATCAGCAGTATCCGAAACTCGGACTTTGTCACCCGCTCTTAAGATGACATCTGGCATCGGGATAATACGGATATCACTTTTAACACCTGATCTTTGAATTCTCTCAACTTTTAAAAGGCCATCCGAATGATCGATGATTTCGGCTAAGGTTTTGCCGTCTGCATAACCCTCTTCCTCTATGGTTAAATGGGCGGTAAATATTCTGGGGGCTTCGTCTTCTAAAACAGAATGCCTTTCAGGTAACATTTTAGGTGCAAATAGCCACAAATAAACAATTGCCACACTGCCTGCCACCAATGCGGGTACAACAAATTCAAATAACCCCATTCTTGCCATGCCTTGTTCTGCGGCAACCGAAACGACGAGTAGGTTTGTTGAGGTGCCAACGGTTGTGGACATACCGCCTACTAAAGTGGCAAACCCCATTGGCATTAATAAACCAGAAGATGAAGTATTGGTTCTTATGGAAACGCTAATTAAAATCGGTAGCATTAAAACAACAATCGGGGTGTTGTTCATAAATGCTGATAATGCGCCCGCTACTATCAAAGTAACTAAAAGAGAAAAAGTAGGGCTCAGCTTCCATAACTTTCCCAACATTCGCCCTACCGGTTCTAATGCGCCGGTTCTGACTAGTCCCTGACCAGCAATCATTAAAGCACATACCGCTATCAAAGCTTCATGACCAAAGCCAAAGAAGAACTCTACCGCTTCAAGATGTTCACCAGAGGCATCGGTAAAAGGTGCGAGCTCAAAACCAACTGCTAAGAGAATCAATACGCCTAAACAACTAGACTCCAACAGAATATCTTCGCGTCTAAATAAATAAAGAGCCACTCCGGTCAATATTAAAACCGCTAATGCGTGGTAATTTGGGATTTCTGGAAACATGTATTGGTTGTTTTTCGTTAATTTTTGATCAGATCAATGTCAAAACTATCATCTTTATGAAAATGATCAATCATTTATTGATATAATCCGCGTCCAATTTTAGTGAGCCACTTTCAAAGATGTCCGAATTACATCGAAAAATTAAGAGCTTTGTAAAGCGTGAAGGCCGAATGACACTTGGTCAGAGACAAGCTTATGACGCTATGATGCCAAAGTATGGATTAGGTTTTAAAAAGGAAATTTTAGATTTTAAATCGCTTTTTGGAAACGATAATCCAGTTTGCCTCGAAATTGGCTTTGGTATGGGCGGCTCATTAGCCGAGCAAGCGCTTTTATATCCTGATAGAAACTACATAGGAATTGAAGTTCATAAGCCGGGAGTTGGCGCTCTGCTATTACGCATGCAAGAAAATGACATAAGCAATATCCG